>CADCPK010000448.1 GCA_902803215.1 uncultured Lachnospiraceae bacterium | reverse complement strand
GGACTCGGCTCTGCCGTAGGTAAAGCTTTCTGCGGCATGCGTATGTCTTTGGAAATGTGATAAGAATTACCGGCGGAAAGAAATTCCGCACAGATCGATTTTGTGCTGCCGTCCAGCACGCTTTGCGGAAGGTCCGCTTCCAGATACATGGCGTTGTAATCTGCCCGGACCTTTTCGAGGATAGTCTGCTCGGCGCCCTCCGCATCGAGCAGATCGAAGCTTCCATATTTGCGGCCCAATACCGCCATGGATCTGAGGCCCTCGGCATCTTTGCTGTCCCATAGGACGCCTATACAATGAAGCAGGACCGGAGACTCCTGCAGCATCTCCCCGACCTCCTCCGGGGTGACAGTGCCGCTCCCGGCAATGTCGCCCCCATCGGAGATCAGGATGATGCGTGTAAACCCTTCTTCATCCTGAGTCTGCTGCAAAGCCTGCATCAGAGCATTAACGGTGTCGGTGCTGCGGTCCTCCTTCGTTATGCTCTGTGCCGCTCTGTCGAGCATCTCGTAGTCTGAGCTGTACCTGTCAGCTTCTTCGGTCACTGCAGTCAGTTCAGAATCAAAAGTTACCAGGCGGAACATTTCTCCGTCCGTATGCCCTGAGATGATACTGCGAACCAGCTCCCGGCAGCGTTCAAAATCCTTAATGGAATTCGAATTGTCCACCATCAGGAGGGTTCTGAATCCATCTGAGCCCTGTACTTTTCCCTGCCCCGTAACAGGACATTCCTCCGTTCCCGCCAGGACCCGAAGCTCCTCTGCGGACGACAGCTCTTCTGTCCCTGTTATATACAGGCGAATGTTCCCGGCCTCGCTGATACAATATTCTGAAATTGTCGATTGCACTGTAACCTCCCTTCCTGCGGATACCATAGGGAGAGCGTACCGGATGTTTTGTGCATAGTCAACATTTTTTCATCGCAAAATCTGCCATAATCTGTCACTTTCGACATTTTTCGACAATATGTGCTAAAAAGTGGGATGAGTACTTGGGGACGTATCTTTTTGACTCATTTTTGCGCGCAAAAATGAGTCAAAAAAATACGTCCCCAAGTACTCATCCCACTTTTATCAATCCCTGCTAAACAGATCTCTGGTATACACTTTATCGCTCACGCCCTTCAGGCAATCGTCAAAGCGGTTGGCGAGGATCACATCTGCTTCAGTGCAGAAGGTGTCGATATTATTCACCACCTGATTTCCGGCAAATGCAGTCCCATCCTCAAGCGTCGGCTCGTAGATGATCACTCGGATCCCGGCTCCTGCGATGCGCTTCATGATATCCTGAATGGCCGAAGCTCTGAAGTTGTCGCTCTTGCTCTTCATTGTCAAGCGATAAACGCCGACTGTCTTCGGCTCCTTCGCAATAATGGTATCCGCGATATACTCTTTGCGGACTCTGTTGCTCTCTACAACCGCACCGATCATAGTCTGCGGAACACCTTTATAGTTGGCCAGAAGCTGTTTCGTGTCCTTCGGCAGACAATAGCCGCCATATCCAAACGAAGGATTGTTATAATGCTCTCCGATTCTGGGATCCATGCAGACTCCGTCGATGATCTGCTGTGTGTTAAGGCCTTTCATCTGTGCATAAGTGTCCAGCTCATTAAAGTAGCTGACGCGAACAGCCAGATATGTATTGGCAAAAAGCTTGATCGCCTCGGCCTCGGTCGGATGTGCGATAAGTGTGCGCACGTTCTTATCCTCGGCACCTTCCTGAAGCAAAGCGGCGAACATCTCTGCCTGCTCCTTCTGATGATCGTAGGCACCCACGACAATGCGCGACGGATGCAGGTTGTCATACAGGGCCTTGGACTCACGAAGGAATTCCGGGCTGAAAATTATGTTATCGATTCCATATTTAGCCCTTACGCTGTCAGTATACCCCACAGGAACCGTAGATTTGATGACCATCAGAACATCCGGATTTACCTTAAGCACATTCTCAATCGCATCTTCAACAGCCGAGGTATCGAAGAAGTGATGCTCGTCATCATAGTTCGTAGGCGTTGCGATAATGACCAGCTCGGCACTGCCGTAAGCGGATGCCTTATCTACAGTCGTGTACAGGTTCAGTTTTCGTTTTCCCGCATTTGCTTCGGCAAAGAATCTTTCGATCTCGTCATCCTGAATAGGGCTGATGAATTTATTCAGCTTCTCCGCTTTTGCGGGGGTCGTGGTGATTGCT
>CADCPK010000447.1 GCA_902803215.1 uncultured Lachnospiraceae bacterium | reverse complement strand
GATGAGAGAAAGAACGGCCAGTTCGACTTCGCTCGTGAGGGATGGCTTGCAGACTTCAACGACCCGATCAACATGCTTGAGATGTGGACAACCCAGTCCGGCAACAACGACTGCCAGTTCGGTAAAGATCCGAGCGCAGCTCCTGTTGAGGAAGAGGCAGCTGAATAATAGACAGACAGATTTCGGTTTGCACATGCACCCTGCAGTGTGAACTGACAGATGCCGGGTTTACCATGCAGTCCGAAATCAGCTGACTATTGTCGATAACATTTAAGCATAACTGCAAAAAGAGAGGCGCCATGCGCGCCTCTCTTTTTACAAGGATAATTATATCTGTTCATGATCTGAACAGGTACGAAGTTATGGAGAATTTTTAATTATGGAAAGATTTTCATTCACTCCCAAGGGAGTATGTTCCCGCAACATCTCATTCGAGCTCGTGGACGGAAAGATCCACGACCTCAAATTTGTGGGCGGCTGCAACGGCAACCTGAAAGCCATCGGCCTCCTTCTTGAAGGCGCCGACCCCAAAGAAGCCGCAAACACCCTCCGCGGCAACGACTGCGCCGGCCGCGGCACTTCGTGCGCGGACCAGCTGGCAATCGCGCTGGAGCAGGCCATGAAACAGTGAGTCTGAATGGGACAATGGGGACGTTTCTGGGACAATGGGGACGTTTCTCAGTGTCCCATTTTTGCAAACAAAAATGGGACACTGAGAAACGTCCCCATTGTCCCAGAAACGTCCCCATTGTCCCACTCAGACTCACTGTTTCATTTTTTTGCAATAAGCCAACGTCTGCGCCAGCGCCTCTTTCTTCGGCACCCCCGCCAGCCTCATCTTATGCGCAAACGCAAGCGCCTCATGAAAAGCGGGCCCGGGCTTCAGCCCGTTCTCTACCAGGTCCCTCCCCTGTACAAACGGCAGGGCCATTCTCTCTTTAAACACCCTCAGCTCTTCATTAAGGAACGCTTCCTGCTCGTCATAATCTGACGGAGCTACTCTCCCAAAGTGATCCGCTTTCGCCATCAACAGCAGATCCTCGGGGCACACCGATTCATCAAACATCTTGCAGAATTTCTTCCTGTCCGACCTGTCCTTATAGAACATGTTGGGTTTCATATGATTCTCGGTCATATTCAGGACATATTTCTGCAGTTTTATCTCATTGCAAAGCCTTTCCAGAAACTTCTGCACAAGCGGAAGTCCCTTCACTTCATGCGCGTAGGCGTGCACTCTCCCGCCGTCGACCACAGTCACAAGGATCTTCCCAAAATCATGCACGATCGCTGTCATCAGCAGGCCAAGCGGATACTCTGCCTGTTCTTTGATCGAGGCGGCATAATCGAGAGTCATCATCGTGTGGTTCCATACGCTGCCTTCGGGATGATGAACAGGATCCTGCGGTACATCCCTAAGCATTTCCACCTCGGGGAACCAGTCCTTCATCTGCTCCATGCTGTGCAGCACTTCGAAGAAGACAGACGGCTTCTCCGCCTTCAGAAGGGCCTTTTCCAGCTCCCCCATGATACGCTCTCTTGCCAGCGCGGTAAGGTCCATCGTTTTTGAGAGCTTTATTGTCTCTTCCGCCACATCAAACGCAAATCTGGCAGCAAACTGCGCAGCCCTGAGCACACGCAGCGGATCCTCCACAAAGGTCTCGTCGTTCACATGGCGGATGATGCCCTTTTTCAGGTCCTCTCTTCCGCCAAAATGATCCACGATCTCTCCCGTCAAAACGTCCTGCATCATGGCATTGATGGTGAAATCACGCCGCATGGCTGCCTTTTGCGTTCCCAGATAAGGATCGACAAACACCTCAAAGTCCTTATGACCCCGTCCTGTTGCGGTTTCTTTCCTTGGCATGGCAATATCTATATCGTAGCTTTTCAGGCCGAAAACGCCAAAGCTCAGGCCCATCACGGTGGGCTTTCCCAGCTCTTCCAGTATCTCGTGCAGCGTCTGCGGTTCGACGCCATGGACTTCTATATCTACATCCTTGTTCTCTCTGCCCAGGAGCCTGTCGCGCACTAGGCCTCCCACATAAAATGTGCGGCCTCCCCTCTCCGCAACTTTCTCTGCTATTTTCTCCGCCATCGCGAAGTTTTTATCATACATCTGTATCACCTCTTTCCTTTTAGTATCTGTAATGATACAATAACACGATAGTAATCGCCTGTTTGTTCTTTAATATTTTTCCGGGCATCTAAGGAGGGCTCTCATATGGCACTGGTAGTAAAATCCATAGATTATTCCGGCCTTTTTCAGACCATGCGTGAAAAGGGCCTGACTTCCTACCGGCTCTCAAAAGACTGGGACATTCCTCAAAAGACTTTCTACAACATGCGCCAGGGGAAAACCGTCACCATAGAGACCATTTTCAAACTCAGCTTCATCCTGGACACCCCTGTGGATCAGCTGGTCAGGATGGAATTTATGCGGTTGGGGTGAAAGCATAGGGAAAACACACGGGGACGGTCCTTTTGTGTTCGCACACAGGGATGCGCATATAATGCGCCTCCCTCCTGTGTGCGAACACAAAAGGACCGTCCCCGTGTGTTTCCCCGTGTGTTTTTTCGGTTAAGGCATGGTAAACGTATAATTCTTACTGTAAATACTGTAATATCTGCCCATCCTGTTGCTCGTCCTGTAACTCCTGAGCCGGAATGTATATTTCTTTCCCTTCTTAAGATTACCGACGTAGCGGGCGGTCTTCGTTGTATTCGAACAGGTCAGCCAGCTTCCTCCGTCTTCTTTATACTGTAACTGATACCCTTCGCAGTCTTCGGCTTTCCATACCACCTTGGCCTGCGTAGCGGAAAGCTTTGTAATTTTTGCGATCGTTGGCTGTCTGAGTCTGACAACATCAATGCCATTTGTGTCAAAAGCCGAAATCTGGGTTCCTACCTTTACGGCAACGGAATAGACGTAGTGCGCTCCGTAATTATTCACTACTGTCGTGTCTTTGTAATACAGCCTTGTAGGTGTGCTTACCAGCAAAGGATCGCCGGGGGCTAACGACTTAATGCATCTCCACCTGTCATTCTCCTTGCGGTAAATATAATACAGCGAAGCTTTACTCACCGGGAAGAAATAAATACCGATTCCGGCATAATTATTCTCGGCCTGGCTCAGCTTAGGCGCTGCCGGCGCTTCCGACTGTTTAACGATGGAATAACTGAGCGTTCTGCTTCCAAAGTACCTGTCTTTCAGGGTTACCGTTGCAGAGTACGTGCCGATGCTTCGGCTGTTCACGTTGGAGTAAGTTATGTCATAGTATTTCGAACTGATCACCGCGCCGGTTCTGTCTTTTATGATGAAATATGGCCTCTGAACCGTTCCGGTGTAGCCGATCTTATAATAGTTAAGCGCAAATGAGCTGATCTGCGGTACCGTCAGGTTGGTCTTTATATCGCCGCAGCCGGAGCAGATTTCACGGAAACGTCCGTCCTGAACTCTGGATGCACGATTGATGACCTTCCCACTGTAGGAGTGCTTATGCGACATGATAAAGCTGTCAAAGCCCAATGTGCACATAGAAACCTTTGCTTTATTGAGCAGTAAGGTGTTCCATGTCCCGAAGGAAGATTTAAGCGTGGTGTTGGCCAGCTCGTCAACCTCGTAGTCGAACAGGTCATCATTAAGACCTTCCACTTCGAAAGTAAGATTTTCCGTTCCCTTGTAAGTTGAAGGTTTGGCTATGACCGAACGTGCAATAAGATAGTTTTCTTTGGTAGCCACATTATCCAGGAAGTAACTTATCTCTGCATCGCTTGTATTGCCAAAGGGTACGCTCATATTGATGGTCGCTTTATATGTGACTCCTTCGACCACCGTATTGAATTCCGTCTCAAAAAGGAATTCGTTATAAGCGGCAAGATAATAAATTCTGTACTTGACCGTTACCCCTTCTACTGTGGTTGCGGATAACAGATAATAATTACCTTCCGAATCTCTTCTTGCGCCGGCAATGATTTTGTCCTTCAGCGTCTTGGACACCGTGTCTTTTGTAAGCTGAGTGGTGCCTGCAAGGTTGGGAGAACCATCGCCCGGCGTCATGGTGGAAAGGATCGCGCTCGCTGCTCTGAAGAAATCATCCGCCGCCTGTCTGGTGGGATTTACTTCACCGGTGAGGTCGGTTTCTTCTTCGACAGTCTCTTCCTCATGTGCCTCTTCCTCGGGGAACAGAGATTCTGCATCGAGCGATTCGGTGATCTCTTCCTCGGGTTCTTCCTGCAAAGTCAGCTCTTCGCTGCTCTCTCCCGCCGGAGCACTTATTTCTTCCGCAAGTTCGTTTGCCTCTTCCTCAGGAAGTATAAGTTCTTCCGCTGCAGCGGCATTTTCTTCGGATCCTGCGGATATTTCTTCGGGCATCACTTCCGAAACGACAGCTTCCGCAGCGGTCCCTTCTGCGGGGATCGTTGCGGCAGAAATATCGGCAGCCGGCAACTCTTCTGCTATCTCAGGAACTTCGCTCTCCGCTGCCTGCGCCGGAGCTGCGGTTTCTGCTGCCTCATCGACGACAATTTCACCTGCGGCGAGCTCCCCCTCTGCCTGAAGCGTTTCTGCCATAGCAGCAAATGGGCTTTGTGTCAGCATAAGACCCACGAGCAGCATCGCCGTTAATCTTTTCTTCATATATCATTCCCCCGTTATTATCAGTGAATTATAATTACTCCGTGTAGATTATACACCAATCTTGCGGGTTTGTCTATGTCAAGAGTTGCTTCTATTATTTATGTGCCGTGAATCGTTACTATTCACAGCCGAATCGCGCACTTGCTGCGCGATTACGGCCTAAAACAGTAGAGCATGCAGGGATTCGTCCCATCGCCGAAGGCGATTTGCATGGACGAATCCGTTACTATTCACAGTCTTTTGACTGTGAATAGTAACCGTGAATCCCGATCTTATAAATCTTACATGACCAGATCTATGATCAGCCCGCTTCCGGCGGCAAACACGATCACGTACACGATATAAATGACAAAATTCCGCATCCCCAGCGCAGACTTGAGGGCGCCCAGATTGGTAAGCTTTGTGCCGGGGCCGGCGATCATGAAGGCCGCGGCACTTCCTACGCTCATTCCCTGGCGCAGCCACTCGGCAATAAGGGGGATGGTTCCTCCTCCGCAGGAATACAGGGGCACGCCAAGCCCCGCTGCCAGGAGGGACCCGAAGCCGCGGTTCGCCGCAAAAAGGTTCGTCACCACCGACGCCGGCACATATCTCTGATAGAG
>CADCPK010000446.1 GCA_902803215.1 uncultured Lachnospiraceae bacterium | reverse complement strand
TTGCATTTTGCTAGAAGCGTTTCATACAGATCGCGTAAAAACTTCTGAAGGGGAGCCGTTGCCTGAGTATATGTTGCTACTGCAGCAAAGCCCGCATAGAACAGTTCCACATCTCCTGCCACGATGTCCTTACGTGTTATCTCGACCGTATTTTCCCTGACTCTTGATAACTCTCGTAATTTGGGAGAAACCATCACTCGCCAGAGATTCTCTTTCTCCAGCTTCACATTCTGATTAAGGCCAAGAAGATATCGGAGTTCTCTTTCATAATCTGCCTGGTCCAGCGCGTGGTCACTTGTGCAGAAGGCAGTCGCAGGCACCCCCGCTTGCAGTGCTGCTGCCAGAGCGGCATTTGCCTGAGGCGTATACAGCTTGTCGGAAGCTGCAGAAACCACGTACGGAAGCACGATCCGTTCCGGAATCTCCGCCTTCGCATAACCGATCCCCTCATACATATGAGAGTCTTCCGGGCAGGCCCCCTGCTTCAATACGCCATCAGCACTGACCACGGCTGTAGCAAGACGGGAGACTTTCATCGGGTGAGCATTACTGTAGAAGGACTTCGCCGTAAACACATCACCGTTATCTGCAGCGTTATCTGCAATTGAATTGACAATCGTCTCCGCGATCAGCGAAACTGCTTCGTGGTAGTCTCCAGAAATAAGAACCGGATAATCAATCAGCGGAGAAGCAGCCGTGAGCTCGATGTCATGCGCGGCAATTGTGGAATAAAATTTCTCTTTTCTTCCAGGCTCCATAAAAAAACTCTCATAGCTTTCCAGCTCCTTTAGTGCCGCAAAGCCATTTCTGTAAAAATTATCTTTCGCTACCTTACCTTTTGCGAAACCTTCCGCTGTATCCGGCAACATGATATAGCTGTAAACTGTTACAGAAGCCGCGGCAATCCCGCAGTCCTGGCAGGCCTTTTTTGCGATTGCGGCGATATCAAGAAACGTGCCGCTGCCATTTCCGCCGCTAATACCAGTCAGGAGCAGGATATCGACAGGAAGATGTCTGTGTTCGGCCCAGTCGCCGTTAAAATACCCCGCAATCTGATCGCGAAGCGCCTGATCATTGGTTGATCCGTTTCTATTCTCGTCATAGAGCTTTACCTTACCAATCAGACGCTCCTGTCCTGAGCCATATGGATTGAGGCTTGTAAACGGAAAATCCCAAGGAATAAAATACTTGTAAAAGGTATCTCTCATCGCTGGAGCCAGCCGGGCGACACTACCTGGTGTAGAAAAATTCTGGACATCAAAACCCTGATTTTGCAAGGGCGCCAGCGCGCCGCTATCCGAATCGATAACGAGGAATTTTACAAACTGTGTATAGTTTGCATCCAGCTTCTGCTTTGCCGTCTGGATAGCCTGCTTGATGGCAGACATTCCACTTCCTCCCGTACTAATGACAAGCGTCAGTGTATTCTTTGCGACCTCTCTCTTTTGTGTCACTCCGAATAAGGTTCCGTTTCCGGTATCCACAGTTCCGATCTGAAGCATTTTCGAAAGCTCTGTTTTATTCATTGGTTCCGGTTTCATACGTTTTTCCCTCCTTTTTTATCTGCGACGTGTCAAACTGACATGCTGTCCCGCCTGATCAAATTCGATGCTCTGGTTTACTTTTATCTCGACAGGTCTTTTTTTCTGCTCCTCATTCAGCGGATCACCATTTTTATAGACCCGATCTATCTCCGCAAATCCGGTAAAAAAGATCTTCTTAAAAAACGGGTTTCCAGATCGGATTTCTACTTTCGGAAAATCTGCCTCTGGTTCCCCCATATCATGGAGCAATGCATTAACAGAAGCTTTGCCTTTTTTTCCTGAACGGAAGCGTGAGAGAGTAAGGCTGTCATGATTTGTTCCGTCAACTTCAACGTCCCACATGCCATAGATCTTTCTTCCAAAGAAACTGATCAGAAGAAGAACCACCATCGCGATCAGGGCAATAAATACCGGCACCAGAATCCGTATCCGCTTTTCCAGCGCTGCCTCCGCCGCGCTCTGTACACTGATATTCAGTGTCACAGCCTGTGCTGTGCTGTCCGTATTTCCATCGACCGCAACGAGCAGGTATGTCGTCTTCCCCACTTTATTCGCGGCCAGTTCAAGAGCTGTATCTGTCTGACTCACTCTGACAATACCGCTGCTCTTTTTATCTTCTGATTCTTCTATCAGCCGGATATCCGGCTTTGCTCCATCCGGATCATAAAAGTAATCGTCATAATTCAGTCGGTATACATTGTCGTCGTCCCGGATGCCTCCCAATGCCTTCGCCCAGTCCGGCGCACTGTTTACATCTTTGACCAACTGAACAACAACTTCGTCATCTTTTTTCAGCTCAACCGGCCTATTCCTAACGCAGAACGTCAGCTTCTGCTCTACCGCTCCGGCTCCTGATCCATCGTCTGCCTTCACGCGACACTGATATGTCCTGCTCGTTTCTCCAGCCTGAAGTGTCAGCTTTCCGTCGTCAGAGATTCTAAAAGTAAAATCGTCCAGCTTGTTTTTTTCTACGGTATAAGTGAGATTCTCTCCTTCAAAATATTCAGAAAGCGGGATCGCTTCTGTCTTCTCGCCGATTCTTGCACTAACTTCAGGAATCTTTCCCTTCGTTTTCGGTGCCGGCCGTTCCACATGATAGGTGAAGGTTCCGCTCTTCTTATGCCCTTCCCGGAAATAGCTTCCTTCCACCTGCGCATAGACATCAAAACTTCCTTCCTTCGAAAAGGTGACATCCGCGCTGTACCCGTTGCCGGAAGCCTTCATATCAATCGGATTCTGTCCGGTGACATACAATTTTGCCGGATTCTTTGCATAAAAATCTGTTGCATCATAGGGCTTCCCATTATATGAAAAATTCGCAGTAAAATGGATCTTCATTCCTTTTTCAATAGTCTGATCTCCCCCTGTATCAGAGGCGCTCAGATCGAGATTCATTTCTTTGAAAGAGATAGAAGACCAATCCAAACTGACCTTGCCATTGCCTTTCAGCATCAGCGTCCATTTGCCTTCCGCTGGGAGAATCATTTTCAGAAGCACACTGTTTGATCCGAAATTCACTTTTCGGTCATCTTTTGATATATCTCCGTCGCTTCTGTTATAAGATTCTGCTGCCGCGGCCGGCCCTTTCACAGATAAGGATTCAAGCTTCGCGACATCTCCCGAAATGATCAGTGTCTGTTCTGCGGTCATCTCGCCGATCTGAAAATCCATGGTCGCCGACCCGTCGACGTTAATTGTTCCATTTGAAACATCCGCATGGAAGAACGAAGCGAAAATGTTGTTCAGCTGCCGGACGGCTTCGTTAGCATTTTTCACCTCAAAAGGTTTTGTACCAGTCCGCGAAGGGATATTCTCCCGCATCTGATGGTAGCCGATACCTGACGCATCGCTGCTTTTTACATTTTTCCCCGCGTAATTTAGCTCCATGCAGTAAACCGGCCATTTGTGTGAGTTGGCACGGTCACAGGCGCTGTCGACGCTCTTGTAATCCAGTGGAGATCCCGGATTACTGTAATCGGTCTGTCCATCTACGATACCGTCGCTTAAAAGAACGATTGCTGCATGGCTGTCAGCAGATCCTCCCTGCTCAAGGTTATCAACGGCTGCCTCCATTGCATATCCGAGTGGTGTATATTCTCCTTTTTTCGCGGTTTCATCGCTGATAACCTTCTTAGCAGCTGCTCGGGCAGCATCTGTATTCATCGCGGACAGAGGATAGGCAACCTTGACTCTGCCCGCACTGTTCGGATCCTGCTGTCCGACCGGATAAGCCTGACTGCCATAAGCGGATCCAAAGGAAATAATTCCAAGCCGGGTATTTTCCGATCCCATCGTCTCCACAAAGTTTTTTGTGGCCTCTGCAGTCCATCCCTTTGGATCGTTCTCCGTCATTGTACCGGAGCAGTCCAGCAGAAAGATGATGTCAACCGGAGTCGTGTCTTCTCTTGTGCTGTCTTTCTCTGCTCCCCAGACTGGACCTGTCGCTGGAATAATCAGAAGCAGAGTCAAAAGGAAGACCAGCAGGCTCTTTATCCGTAGAGTAATTTCAGCCTTCATAGGCTTTCTCCCTTCCGATTTGCCGCGCAATGTGTTCCAAAATTCCTTCCACTCATATGCTCTCCTCGTGTAAAATACATCTGTGGTGCAAGAACCATTACATTTCTCATCCATTTTTTAGTGATTTTCGACAAGTAAAAAATGCAATTTATTCTTATGGTCATCAATTATAATAATCAAATCTCACCTAGGCAAGACAGCCGCCGCAAAGCCTTTTGTCTAATTTCCTGTCTAAATCGTGTTATAGATTCAACGAATTTGTATATCTGTATAACGGCTCCCTGAAATGTTTTCCCTCTACCAACTGTGTCTCCGCCTATAATCTTCGCGGATCGACGAAAGCAGATCCTCCTCATCAAGAGTAATTTGTTCTCACTTTCTGCTGCCAGAGCAGCTCTTGTTTTTATATCCCTGTTACGAGAATTAGTATATCAAGCAGAATTAAAAAAGCGGTCGCTTTCAGGGCGACCGCTTTTTTTCAGGTGATAAGGACTATGAGGTCGATATCAAACACTCTGGTATTTTCATCAAAGGAAAATTCCAGTCATCATCAACGATGATTCTTCAATTTTTCAAAAAGATGTATTCATTTCCAGAGAGCTTTCATAATAGCAGGATAAGCCGCTTCAATAATAGAGGGCATTACCAAACCGGCAAGGAAAAGGCATACGCTGCCCACATTTTTCTCGTCAATGCAAGCGTCCATTTCAACATCAACCTTGCTCTCGTCCTGTATAGAGAAGCGCCCCCAACGAAGTCTGCTGTTTAGCTCGTTACATGCGAGGATACCAGCCACACGCTTCTCTCCCGCAAATCCAGCCAGAATATAGCTCCTCAGAGATACATTGGGGACTTTTCCCTCATTGAACGTCAGTAAAACAGGAATTGCGCCCTGGTTTTCTTTGCTAATCGTTAACTTAACCATATTATCTTCTATCTCAGTATATTTAATATCCAGCTCATCCAGATGTTTTGTAAACAACGATCTGTAATTCGTCACGGGCCTACCTCCTTCTTTTTCTTTCTCTATCGTTCGGTCATGTGTATGGCAGAATTCCCGAAAATGCTCCATGATGCCTCGACAATACGGATCCAGAAAATGCAAAGCCTTCATTTTCAGATCCTCCGGCATTCCAAAGTATGCCTCTGCGACAGCTCCAGCCATACAGGCAATGGTATCGCTGTCCCCACCCAGAGAAACCGCTCGTCGGATCACATCTTCATAATTCTTTCCTTCATAAAAGGCACGAATCGCTTCCGGGACAGAACCGGGGCATGTTGGGTTAAAATAATAACTTCCACGGATGTTGTCAAGAGACTTTGACAAATCATACTCGAATGTATCCTCAATATATTTTCGGATCTCTTCCTTTGAAGCCCCGGCTCTCGCCAGAAACACGCAAGCAGCAATTGCCTGGGCGCCCTTGATTCCTTCCGGATGATTGTGCGAAACCTCTGCTGTCAGC
The DNA here is from genome assembly GCA_902803215.1 of uncultured Lachnospiraceae bacterium. Taxonomy (GTDB): domain Bacteria; phylum Bacillota; class Clostridia; order Lachnospirales; family Lachnospiraceae; genus Blautia_A. The sequence goes on along the minus strand of CADCPK010000446.1, from coordinate 2,705 downwards.
TTTGCGACACGAAGTGTATCATCCAGTGTATGGTAGAGCCAGCCCACCGGGGAAACCCGCATACCACTTCCATTTCCCAGACTGTTATACGGCCTCGGGTTTTCTGCCGCAATCCATCCGCGAAATCTTCCCCCATACCCTGCATACGGATACCTCCTGCCCATTTGTTGCATGGACTTGACAAGTTCAGCCCTGATTTCCATGTCTCCCTTTTTCCATGTGTTCATCAGCGCATCTGCCACAGCCAGTGTCATGATAGTATCGTCAGTCGGCCGTGACCATTCGGACAGAAGCGGAAAGTCCATTCGCTTCGTATTGTGGTGTTCATAGGCAGAACCCACGATGTCTCCAAAAATTGCGCCAAGCATAGTCTCATCTCCTTATAGTAAAAGGTCTTCATGTTTTGCCATTTCTTGTGATTTTCAACAAATATATCATTTGCCTGCCTCACATTAATATGCATCATATTCAATCAATGATATCCCGACAATGCGAACGCATTTATTTTCTTAGTCCACCCTCTTGTCTAATAAGGAGTCAGAGTGCTTCTCATTCAGCCGATCCAGTGAAAGTCCCCCTGGGCCTTGCGTAGTAATTTCCATATTCATCCGAGACCGTTCCGAAAACACCTTATCTGCTGTGGCTGTATATGGAATTGAATCCGCTTTTGCTGTTAACACAGGAACTGAAACAAGAACAGAAAATAGGAATAAACAAGAGTCCTGTGCACCATCAACCAGCGAATAATGATGCACAGGAGGGATAAAAGGAATAAAAACTGCCGCATCCCAAGCCAGCGTGGATGGGATTGTAGACTGGTTTCGTGCGGAAATGCGGCAGCGCTTTCTCGTAAAAATCAGGCGAAAATCGGCTCATCCGCCTCTTTTATCTGTGTGAAAGCTGGCACCCTCACTAGCGCGAATAGGGTTTGCAGGATGCGGCTTCTGATTTTTCAGCCGCATCCTGACATAATCACAGGCTCTTTTTCGCCCGATCCAGCAGTTCCCTGATCTGACGATCCGCCTCTTCCTCTGGCAGAAGCAGATCAGGATTCAAATGATCAAAGTAGTCTGTAAAGCTGTCAATCAGATCCCGCTCCTGTGTCATGAACTTGCAGATCTCATCCTTCTCCTGAAAGTCAATCGTCATTGTCTGCTTCCAGATCACAACCGTCAGATGGACGTTTCTGTGACCATTTTCCCTGAGGAATTTTGTCTGATGGTCTTTTCGCGCCTTCTGCCAGCTTTCTATGACAGCAATCCGGTCTTTCATTTCCATCGGCAGATATAAACTTTCCGGGATCTCATCGAGCCGCCCGGTCTTCAGAAACCGGCTGATTCCTGATATATACGAATATTCCATCTTTGGAAATTTCTTTTCGCTTTTATATCTCTGAATAAACTGCAAGTACGCCTGAACTAATTCCGGCGGAACCTCATCCATCCGGGCATACTTTTCAAGTATATGTCTCGTCAGACACGCGCTCAGGCACGGCTGCTCATCATAGCCATAAACCGGTCGTACTTCTTCCGTCTCCTTATTTGGATACACTCTGTCAAGGAGCTCTTCCGGCGACATCGACTTTACAAGGAAGGGCTGCGTCTCATGGTAAATCTCATCAAACAGACTCCTTACATAGCAGACAAGCCCCGGATCCTTTGCATAAATGCCGCACAGCCCTCTGTTGCCCTCTCCATAGACCACTGCCCGCTTTTCCGAAAGAATAAAGCTTGCATTTAACGGCCAGTGATCACTCCGTACATTATCCGAATAAAAGTAACGGGACTCATAATTCGGAGACTTCAAGTTCAGAGGAATTGTCTGCTGCAGAAATTTCAGGGACTCCGGAGACAGCTTCTCTCCAGCCTCCTGCCTGGCCGCATCTTCCGAATGCACGGACAGCTTCAGAACATGATGGATGTGAAGCTGTTTCATATGCGATTCCGCGATATAAAAGCATTCAATCAGCTTCCGGTCATCTGCAGCCATCACCGCAAAGACATCGCCGCCTCCGTCCTGATGAGACTCAGCTTCCATAACCGCCAGAATCGCCTGCTGTACATCAAAATCACTGTATAAAAATGAGATATTCTCTTTTCTTTCTTCAAGTGCGGGCTGAAATGAAAAGGCCGGCTCGACCATCGGATCCGCCCGAAAATGACGGAAGAATTCACTGACATGATCCCATCTTTCCATGCGTGCCTGACCATAAGTGTTAACTCTCCAGGCATGGATCAGCTCTTTTCTGTCATTAATAGAGAGCTGCAGATAATCTGCCATCTTCTCAACGATTTCAAGCTTCGGGACAGATCTGTCTCCATTGACATACTTGAAAATAATAGGCCCGACGCCGGTCGCTGCTGCCAGTTCGCCCCGGCTGACCTTTCTCCTCCGCATATGTTCCTGCAGGAGATAGCTGAATGAATGTTCGTCCATACACTTCCCTTTCATATAAAGTGTAAGCAAAACAGCAGATTTCGCCTATTTTCATTTCACTTTTAGCGCATTTAGAGTAAATCTGCAATACATTTATTCTCATTGATACACATTATAGCGAATGAATTATGCGCGGGCAATGCGAGTATGTGCATGTTTTTTGTCCAATTTGTTGTCCAGCTTTTCGCAAAAGTCCCGAAGGCCAGGCAAGTGTTCACTGTTTTGCTGGAATCTGGCACCATAACATACTCAGAAGCTTCTCCAGCCCA
>CADCPK010000445.1 GCA_902803215.1 uncultured Lachnospiraceae bacterium | reverse complement strand
GTTGATTGTGCTAATTGTGCGAATAAGATGGAGGAGGCTGCCAACAAAACTGAAGGTGTGAAGAAGGCGGTTGTCAATTTTATGACGCTCAAGATGAATGTGGAGTTTGAGGAGGGGGCGGATCCGAAGGTGATTATGCCCAAGGTGCTGGATAATTGTAAGATCGTGGAGGATGACTGTGAGATTTTCTTTTAGGAAAGAAGGTTTCTAGATGAATAAGAAGCAGAAAAAGAATCTTTACAGGATCATTTCGGCGGCGGTCCTTGTCGTTTTGCTTGCTTTTCTGCCGCTTCCTAAGTTTGTTCAGTTTGTGCTTTATCTTGTTCCTTATATTATTGTCGGTTACGATGTGCTGAGAAAGGCGTGGAAGGGGATTCTCAAGAAGCAGGTGTTTGATGAGAATTTCCTGATGGCGGTGGCCACTATTGGGGCTATTGTGCTGGGGGAGTACCGTGAGGGTGTTGCGGTTATGCTGTTTTACCAGATCGGGGAGCTTTTTCAGAGTTATGCCGTTGGGAGGAGCCGACGCAATATCAGTGAGCTGATGGATATTCGCCCGGATTATGCGAATGTTGAGACGGAGGATGGGCTCGAGCAGGTAGATCCGGATGAGGTGGATATCGGTTCGATCATTGTTGTTAAGCCGGGGGAGAAGATTCCGATCGATGGGATCGTCGAGTCCGGGCAGAGTACGCTCAACACGAGTGCTTTGACGGGGGAGAGTGCGCCGAGGGATGTGCGTGAGGGGCAGGAAGTGATCAGTGGCTGTATCAACCTGAACGGGGTGCTGAAGATCAGGACCACGCGGGAGTTTGGGGAGTCGACGGTTTCCAAAGTGTTGGAGCTGGTGGAGAATTCGAGTTCGAACAAGTCGCGGTCCGAGGCTTTTATCACGAGATTTGCCAAATTTTACACGCCCATTGTTTGTTACAGTGCGCTGGCGCTGGCGGTTGTTCCGCCGCTGGTGCGTCTGGTGTTTATGCATGCGGCGCCGGAGTGGGGCGATTGGGTTTACCGGGCGCTCACTTTTCTTGTTATCAGCTGTCCTTGTGCTTTGGTCATCAGTATTCCGCTTACTTTTTTTGCCGGGATCGGTGGGGCGAGTAATGCGGGGGTGCTGGTCAAGGGTTCGAATTATCTGGAGGCGCTGTCCAAAGTTAAATATGTTGTGTTTGATAAGACCGGTACGCTTACCAGGGGCAATTTTGCTGTGAGTGGTGTTCACCACAGTGAGATGGAGAATGAGAGGCTTTTGTGGTATGCGGCTCATGCGGAGAGTTTTTCGGATCATCCGATCAGTGAGAGCCTGAGGGCGGCTTCGGCTGTGCCTGTCGATCAGAGCAGGGTTTCTGATGTGCGGGAGTACAGTGGGAAGGGTGTGACGGCTGTTGTTGACGGGGTCAATGTTGCGGCGGGCAACATTAAGCTGATGGAGCAGCTGGGCATTTCGGCTATTCCGTGTTCGCATGAGGGGACGGTTGTGCATATTGCGCTTGATGGGAAGTATGCGGGGCATATCCTTATCACGGATGAGATCAAGCCGACTTCGGCGGAGGCTATTTCGCAGCTCAAGAAGCAGGGTGTGCGTAAGACGGTCATGCTTACCGGTGACAGGAAGAAGACGGCGGAGGCTGTGGCTGCTAAGCTGCATGTGGATGAGGTGTACAGTGAGCTTCTTCCGGCGGATAAGGTGGAGAAGGTTGAGGAGCTGATCGCGCAGAAGGGTGCCGGGGAGGTGCTTGCTTTTGTGGGCGACGGGATCAATGATGCGCCGGTGCTTTCCCGGGCGGATGTGGGTATTGCCATGGGGGCGCTGGGGTCCGATGCGGCGATAGAGGCGGCCGATGTGGTGCTGATGGATGATGATCCGCTGAAGATCGTTAAGGCGGTGAAAATTGCTTCCAAGTGTATGCGGATCGTCTATGAGAATATTTATTTTGCCATCGGTGTTAAGGTGCTTTGTCTGGTTCTCGGTGCATTTGGTCTTGCCGGCATGTGGGCGGCCATTTTTGCCGATGTGGGTGTGATGATCCTGGCGGTGCTGAATGCTATCCGTGCGTTGTTTGTGAAGAGACTGTAAGGAGAGAGTTATGGCGGAGAAGATTGAAGCCATGTGCTGTGAGACGAAAGAGGTGCATGAGGATCTGCTGAAGATCGTGGAGGAGACGATGCCGGACGAGACGGAGCTTTATGATCTGGCCGAGCTTTTTAAGATTTTTGGCGATTCCACCAGGATCCGTATTCTTTTTGTCCTTTTTGAGGCTGAGGTGTGCGTGTGTGATCTGGCGGAGACGCTGCATATGACGCAGTCGGCCATTTCGCACCAGCTCAGGATCCTGAAGGCGAACAAGCTGGTCAAGAGCAGGAGAGAGGGTAAGCAGATTTTTTACTCTCTGGCGGACGATCATGTGCGTACGATCATCGATCAGGGCCGGGAGCACATCGAAGAGGACTGAAATTTGGCCGGTAAAGTGCTATCACAGGAAAGTTGTTGTGGAAAAATGCACGAAAACCGTTGCTAATTTTCTGTAAATGCGTTAAAATGGACAATGAGCAGATATTTTACAGTGCTTAATAAGGTAAAAGAAAGGGGAACATATTTATGGGTCTTGTGAAAGAATTTAAAGAATTTATCATGAGAGGCAATGTTATGGACCTGGCAGTCGGTGTTATCATCGGCGGTGCGTTCACAGCTATCGTTACCTCACTCAATGAAGATCTTATCACTCCGCTCCTTGGTATTTTCGGCGGCACAGATTTTTCCAATCTGACACTGAAGCTCGGCAGCGGTGAGTCAGCTCCGGTACTTGCATACGGTAACTTCATCACAGCGGTCATCAACTTTCTGATCACTGCGCTGGTTCTGTTCTTCATCCTGAAGGCTTTCAATACTGCAGCGGCCAAGGTCAAAAAACCGGAAGAACCGGCGGCTCCGACCACCAAGGTCTGCCCGTACTGCAAGAGCGAGATCCCTGTGGACGCTACAAGATGCGGACATTGTACTTCTCAGCTTTAATATTAAGATATTGCTAATTGCTATTCGGCTGCAAATACTTGTCAATGTATTTGCAGCCGTTGCTATTCACAGCCTTAAAACTGAAGACCCTTATGTTCCTTTTTACAGCCGAAATGCGCACTTGCCGTGCGATTGCGGCTTAAAAAAGTAAAGCAACATCCTTTTTCACTGCCTCACTGCCGTAAACAGTAAATGAATATATTTGAAGAATCATCGGACATTCGTCGGATGATAATATAAGAAAGGACACAGATGGACGCTTTCAGACTGCATTCCGAATATCAGCCCACCGGCGACCAGCCTCAGGCGATCGAAAAGCTGGTGCAGGGCTTCCGCGAGGGAAACCAGTGCCAGACCCTGCTGGGTGTGACCGGCTCGGGCAAAACCTTTACGATGGCGAACGTTATTCAGGCGCTCAACAAACCTACGCTGGTCCTGGCCCACAACAAGACGCTGGCTGCGCAGCTTTACGGGGAGTTCAAGGAATTCTTCCCGGAGAATGCTGTAGAGTATTTCGTTTCTTATTATGATTATTATCAGCCCGAGGCCTATGTGCCTTCCACCGATACTTATATTGCGAAGGATTCGTCCATCAATGACGAGATCGATAAGCTGAGGCTGTCCGCCACCGCGGCACTCTCGGAGCGGCGTGATGTGATCATTGTGTCGTCGGTATCCTGCATTTACGGTATCGGGTCGCCCAAGGATTTTCAGGAGATGATGATCTCTCTGAGACCGGGCATGGAGAAGGACCGCGATCAGGTGATCAGGGAGCTCATCGATATTCAATATACCCGAAATGAGATGGATTTCCATCGCGGTACCTTCCGTGTGCACGGCGATGTGCTGGACATCTTCCCGGCGAACTATTCGGAGGATGCGATCCGTGTGGAATTCTTTGGGGACGAGATCGACAGGATCACCGAGATCGATGTGCTGACCGGACAGGTGAAGAAGGTGTGCATGCACGCCGGCATTTTTCCGGCTTCTCACTATGTGGTGCCGGCGGAGCAGATCAAAAAGGCTGCGGAGGAGATCACCGAGGAGCTGAAGCAGCAGGTCGACTACTTCAAGGGCGAGGATAAGCTCCTGGAGGCACAGCGCATCGCCGAGAGGACTAATTTTGACATCGAGATGCTGAAGGAGACCGGTTTCTGCTCGGGAATCGAAAATTATACCCGCTACCTTTCGGGCCTGCAGCCCGGAGAGCCACCCTACACCCTCATGGACTATTTCGGCGACGATTTCCTTCTGATCATCGACGAATCTCACAAGACCATCCCACAGGTGGGCGCCATGTATTCCGGAAACCTGAGCAGGAAGAGAACGCTGGTAGATTATGGCTTCCGCCTTCCCTCAGCGCTGGACAACCGTCCTCTTTCTTTTGAAGAGTTTGAACAAAAGATCGATCAGGTGATGTTTGTGTCGGCGACACCGGGTGAGTACGAAGAGCAGAATGAGCTTCTTCGCGCCGAACAGATCATCCGTCCGACCGGCCTTTTGGATCCCAAAGTGGATGTGCGCCCGGTCACCGGCCAGATCGACGATCTGATCGGAGAGATCAACCGGGAGACAGAAAAGAAGAACAAAGTGCTCGTCACCACGCTCACCAAACGTATGGCCGAGGATCTTACCCAGTACCTGAAAGACGTGGGAATCCGCGTGCGCTACCTCCACTCCGATATCGATACATTAGAGCGGGCCGAGATCATCCGCGACATGCGCCTGGATGTCTTCGACGTACTTGTGGGCATTAATCTTCTGAGAGAGGGCCTCGACATCCCCGAGATCTCCCTGGTAGCGATCCTGGACGCCGACAAAGAAGGCTTCCTCCGCTCCGAGACCTCCCTGATCCAGACAATCGGCCGCGCCGCCCGAAACAGCGAAGGACACGTGGTCATGTACGCCGACGTCATGACCGAGTCCATGCAAAAAGCAATCGACGAGACCAACCGAAGGAGAGAACTGCAACAGGAATATAACCGCGAACACAACATTACCCCAACGACAATCAAAAAAGCCGTCCGCGATCTCATCGCAGTCTCAAAAGCCGTGGCCGAAACCGAAGTACGGTTGGAGAAGGATCCTGAGTCCATGGACCGTAAGGAATTGGAGAAACTGATCCGCGACGTCGAAAAACAAATGCGCTCCGCCGCCGCCGACCTGAACTTCGAACAAGCCGCGGAACTGCGTGATAAAATGTTGGAATTAAAGAAAAGACTGGAAGAATTAGATTGAGGGGGCTTTGCCCCCTCTCTAATTTTTTGATTTTTTAGAAAAAAAGGTGTTGACAAACAAAAAGTGTGGTGCTATGTTAATACCATAAATGTTAGCACTCTTTTAAATCGAGTGCTAACAGGAAAACAACCGGTACCCGGTTCGCAGAATTTAGAAAGGAGGGATCATCCGTGGACACGCGTCTCGATGAGCGAAAAAAGAAAATCCTGAAAGCCATCATTCGTACCTACATGGAAACAGGCGAACCTGTCGGATCCCGAACCATTTCAAAATATGCGGACTTACATGTCAGCTCCGCCACGATCCGCAACGAGATGTCCGACCTCACGGATATGGGCTACATCATACAGCCCCACACCTCGGCCGGCCGAATCCCCTCGGACAAAGGTTATCGACTTTATGTCGACGAACTGATGAAAGAGAAAGAAGAGGAGATCGCCGAGGTCCGTGACTTGATGATCGCACAGACGGACAAGATGGACAAAGTCCTCAAAAAAGTGGCGAGGGTTCTGGCTTCCAATACAAACTATGCCGCGATGGTCACAGTACCGCAGTACAGCGGAAGCACCGTCAAGTTCATTCAGCTCTCCAGAGTAAATCCACAGCAGCTGGTCGCGGTGGTCGTGACAGACAACAACGTGATCAGAAACCAGATCATCGAGCTGGATGAAGAGATGGACGACGAAACGATCCTCAAGCTGAACCTGCTTCTCAACACAAATCTGAACGGCGTACCGATCCAGGATATCAACCTGGGAATGATCGCCAGACTGAAAGAACAGGCAGGAATGCACAGCAGTGTGGTGGCCACAGTGCTGGACGCGGTGGCAGCAACGATCAGCGTCGACCGGGACGACATGGAAATATATACATCAGGAGCAACAAACATTTTCAAGTACCCCGAGCTGGCCGACAAATCGAAGGCGAGCGAACTGATCTCCGCATTTGAGGAGAAACAGGAACTGGCCGATCTTGTCAAGGAGCATATGTCCGATTCGGACAACAACGGCCTTTCGGTCTATATCGGCGAAGAGATGCCCATTAAGACGATGAGAGACTGCAGTGTGGTCACAGCCACATACGAGCTTGGACAGGGAATGAAGGGGACGATCGGGATCATCGGTCCTAAGCGTATGGATTATGAAAATGTGGTGGACAGCCTGAAGAGCCTCAAGGTTCAGCTGGACAGTCTCCTTAAAAATAAAACGTAGAAAGGTGGTCATGCCGAATGGCAGATGAAAAGCAGAATAAATCGGAAGAGATAAAAATCGAAACTCCGGATTCCGCAGCTGACGAGGCAAAGGCGGAGGAAGAGATCCCTGTGGAAAGCGCAGAGGAGATCCCCGTAGAAGATGCGGAAGACACCGTGACGGAAACGGAAGAAGAAGTTTCCGAAGCGAAAGCCGAAGACGCAGAGGCGGAGGAACCGGAAGAAAACAAGGAGGATGAAAAGGCCTCTATGTTCGGCAGAAAAAAGAAAGAGATCGAGAAATGCAAGGCGCAGATCGATGAGCTGACCGACAAGCTTAAAAGAAACATGGCCGAGTTTGAAAACTTCCGCAAAAGAACGGAAAAGGAAAAGTCGAGCATGTACATCATCGGCGCACGGGACATCGTGGAAAAGATACTCCCGATCGTTGACAGTTTTGAAAGAGGCCTTGCACAGGCACAGGAAGGGGATCCCTTCGCAGATGGCATGAAGCTGGTATACAAACAGCTGATGACGGCCCTTGAAGATCTGGGCGTTGCCCCCATCGAAGCGGTCGGAAAGGAATTTGACCCGAATCTTCACAATGCGGTAATGCATGTGGATGATGAGAACGTCGGAGATAATATAGTAGTCGAAGAATTTCAGAAAGGCTACACTTACAAAGATTTTGTAGTACGCCACAGCATGGTTAAAGTGGCTAACTGACAGAGGAGGATATTATTATGAGCAAAATTATCGGTATTGACTTAGGAACAACAAACAGCTGCGTAGCAGTTATGGAGGGCGGACAGCCCACAGTTATCGCTAACACGGAAGGTGCAAGAACCACACCGTCTGTAGTAGCTTTCACAAAGACAGGCGAGCGTCTCATCGGTGAGCCGGCAAAACGTCAGGCAGTCACCAACGCAGAGAAGACGATCTCTTCCATCAAAAGAGAGATGGGCTCCGACTACCGTGTAAACATCGACGGAAAACAGTACACACCGCAGCAGATCTCCGCATTCATTCTGCAGAAGCTGAAAAAAGACGCAGAGGATTATCTGGGCGAGAAGGTCACCGAAGCGGTCATCACCGTACCGGCATACTTCAATGACGCACAGCGTCAGGCAACCAAGGACGCCGGCAAGATCGCAGGCCTCGATGTAAAACGTATCATCAACGAGCCGACAGCAGCAGCTCTTGCATACGGCCTTGACAACGAAAAAGAGCAGAAGATCATGGTTTATGACCTTGGCGGCGGTACATTCGATGTTTCCATCATCGAGATCGGCGACGGCGTCATCGAAGTTCTGGCCACAGCCGGCAACAACCGTCTGGGCGGCGACGACTTCGATCAGAAGATCACAGACTACATGCTTTCCGAGTTCAAGAAGACAGAAGGCGTCGATCTTTCCAATGACAAGATGGCTCTTCAGAGACTGAAAGAAGCAGCAGAGAAGGCGAAAAAAGAGCTTTCTTCCGCAACAACGACCAACATCAACCTTCCGTTCATCACCGCTACACAGGATGGACCGAAGCACTTTGATATGAACCTCACCAGAGCTAAATTTGATGAGCTGACCCATGACCTGATTGAGAAGACAGCAGAGCCGGTCCGCCGTGCACTCTCCGATGCAGGTATCACCGCAAGTGAACTGGGACAGGTCCTTCTGGTCGGCGGTTCCACCCGTATACCGGCTGTACAGGACAAGGTTCGCCAGCTGACAGGCAAAGAGCCCAGCAAGAACCTGAACCCCGATGAGTGTGTTGCCCTCGGCGCTTCTATCCAGGGCGGTAAACTTGCCGGCGATACAGGTGCAGGCGATATCCTTCTTCTCGATGTCACTCCGCTTTCCCTGTCCATCGAGACAATGGGCGGCGTAGCGACCAGACTGATCGAGAGAAATACCACCATCCCGACCAAGAAGAGCCAGATCTTCTCCACAGCAGCAGACAACCAGACCGCAGTGGATATCAACGTTGTACAGGGCGAGCGTCAGTTTGCACGTGACAACAAGTCACTCGGCCAGTTCCGTCTGGACGGAATCCCGCCCGCACGCCGCGGCGTTCCGCAGATCGAGGTTACGTTCGACATCGATGCCAACGGTATCGTGAACGTATCCGCGAAGGATCTTGGCACCGGCAAGGAG
>CADCPK010000444.1 GCA_902803215.1 uncultured Lachnospiraceae bacterium | reverse complement strand
GAAACGGCTGCTCATTTCTCTCATGAAGATATCGAGGATATCCTGAATGGCCTCCGTCTGCACCTGCGTCACCGAATTGACCAGTGTGTCCAGAGAATTGTTCATCTTCTGGAACGTAGGTGTGATTACCTTCTCGAAGCTGTTCGCCATCGATACGGTAAACTGCTCCGTCATCTGTCTCATAGCGTCTGTCTGGACCTTCTGACTTGCCACGAGAAGATTGCGCGAATCGTTCTCGGCCGAAGGCATTACGTAGCTGTGGAAACGGTTCAGGAACATCTGCAGGCGTTCCTGCATGGCCGAGTAACCGCTCTTTGCGCCAAAAGAATAGATGATGGAAAACGCAATACCGTAGATCGAAGTGAGGAACGCAACTTTGATACCGTCTACAAGAGAGGACACCGAGCCGGTGATCGCCTCATAATTGTTCGGGTCAAAATTCTTGAGGCCCCACACGAGACCCAGGAATGTACCCAGAATACCGAGGCTGGTAAAAATGTCCGGCACAAGATCCATAAGTCTCTTGTGAGTATAAATATCAAGCTCGTCACTGTTGATATAATCCTCGACATCGCCGATGCCCTCCTGGGTCTTGCTGATGTCATCCGAAAACTCGCGCAGCTTTCTGTCAAGGAAACGATGCTCGAAAGCGCCGTCCAGAGCAGTCAGATCGGAGGCTTTTGCCTTCCCCGGAAGTTTGAAAATCGATGCAATTTCGTCTGTTGCCCTTTGCAGTGCTCTACCGACATCGTCCATGCGGAACATTCCTCCGAACATTCCGGCCAGGTAAAGAACGACCATCACTCCGAGGAAGATAAAGTTGTAGAGCATGACCGCAGGCTGATTCTGTCCGATGAACCAGGTCATCGCTATGCAGGCTGCCGTTACCAGGAGGAACAGCAGCAGATTGACCAGTTTTTTGCCCATAGTATACCTCCTTTACCGAAATATTATACACCATTCCCGGCTTTATTTACAACATTTCTTTGTCAACATGACCCCAAGTCACACTTTTTTCAAAATTTTGCTCTGTCCGGGCCACGTTCCGGGCGGAAACACACGGTAATACTTCGCATGCGGAACGCCCGATGCCTGAAAAACAGGGCGAATATAGCCTTTTCCGAGGAATATCCGCCCTGTTAGTTTATTAGTCAAAGGTAACCGGCAATCCGCTTCGCTACTTGCCGTTAAATCTTGTTGTCTGTTTTCAGGCCGATAATGAATACGTCCGGGATCAGCTTCTCAGCTCGATGCCGAGGCTCTCCAGTCCGTTCAGGATCTTCTTCATCGCCGCGTTGATCTCGCTCTCCTCCAGAGTTTTCTCGCGATGTCTGAACACCAGCGCATAGGCCATGGATTTGTAGCCCGGTTTGATCTGGCTTCCTTCATAGATGTCGAACAGTTCACAGCTCTCCAGGATCTTTCCGCCCCTCTGCAGAAGGATATTCTCGATCTGCCCGGCGGTAACCGTCTTCGGCACCACCATGCTCAGGTCTCTCGTCACTGCGGGATATCTTGCAATGCCGGTATATTTGTAATCGAAGCCCGCGAAGTCGAGAACATTCAGAATATCGATGACCGCGATGTAAGCTCTCTCTCCGATGCCGTATGTGTCAGCCACCTCAGGATGAACCTCGCCAAGGAAGCCGATATACTCGTTTTTGTAATAAATATCCGCCTGACGGCCGGGATGCAGATACGGTCTGTCCGCACTCGGACGATACTCTGCGCGTTCCTTCATGCCGACCTTTTCCATGAACTCCTCGCAGACACCCTTCATATCAAAGAAATCGACTTTTCCGTACATTCCCAGTGTGAAGAGTGTACGCTCATCCGGGAGCTCGGTCAGCGGAAGTGCTTTCGGCAGGTACACATTGCCCATCTCGTACAGACGCACTTCTTTGTTCCGGCGGTTATAGTTCGTCGCCAGCGAAGTCAGCATTCCGTTCAGCGTGGTGGTACGCATGATGCTGTAATCCTCGCCCAGAGGATTGCTGATGGTGATCACACTCCGCAGAGGGCTGTCCTCGGGGATGCGCAGTTTTTCAAACACCTTCGGGCTCTCGAAAGAATAGGTCATTCCTTCGGAGAATCCGCAGTATTCCGCCACATCTCTCGCGATCGACTCGATCCTGAGCTTGAACGGCAGGCTGCCCGTAGTCGCCTCGCCGGTCGGCAGTGTGGTCGGGATCTTGTCATAGCCGAAGAACCGGGCTACTTCCTCCGCCACGTCCGCAAGGCAATGGATGTCCTGACGGAAAGTCGGAGCGACGATCTCGTTAGTCTCTTCGTCGTAGGCAAGCTCTACGCCTGCAAGATAAGCAAGCATCTGTTCCTTCGAAAGGTCGGTTCCCAGAAGATCGTTGATCTTATCTGCATCGAATTTGACCCTTGAAGGCTCTCTCGTCTCGCTGCATACATCTACGATACCGCCGACAACTTCTCCCGCGCCCAGCTCTTCCATCAGCCGGCAGGCTCTGTCGATCGCGGCAGAGGCATTGTTCGGATCGAGGCCCTTCTCAAATTTGCCTGATGCGTCCGTACGAAGACCGATCCTCTTCGCAGAAAGACGGATGTTCGGACCGTTAAAATTGGCGGCTTCAAACAGAACTGTCTTAACGTTGTCGGTGATCATGGAGTTTTCGCCGCCCATGATGCCGGCGATACCTACAGCTTTTGCTCCGTCGCAGATCATCAGGACGTCTTTATCCATTGTTCTTTCCTGGCCGTCGAGGGTGGTGAACTTCTCGCCGTCATGTGCGCGGCGAACGATGATCTCTCTGCCTTCGATCATATCCAGGTCATAAGCATGCATAGGCTGGCCGAACTCTTCCATGACATAGTTGGTGATGTCGACCAGGTTGTTGATCGGTCTGATGCCGTTCGAAGCCAGGCAGCGCTGCATCCATTTGGGTGAAGGACCGATCTTTACATTCTTCACCACTCTTGCGCAGTAGCGCGGGCAGAGTTCTTTATCCTCCACCGTGACTTTGATATAGTCAGAAGCGTTCTCGTCATTGCCCTTTACCGTCACTTCAGGCGGGCAGAACTTCTTGCCGAAGGTAGCCGCTGCTTCCCTTGCAATGCCGATAACGCCGTAGCAGTCCACTCTGTTGGATGTGATCTCGTACTCGATCACCGCATCATGCAGTCCCAGTGCTTCGATCGCGTCTGAACCGACGACCGCATCGTCCGGGAAGATATAAATACCGTACTCCGGTGCTTCGGGGTACATCTCGCGGGTGCTGCCGAGCTCTTCGATGGAGCACATCATGCCGCAGGACTCGACTCCGCGAAGTTTGCCTTTTTTGATCTCGATACCGCCGGGTGTCATCTTTCCGTCATGCCCGCCTGCCACACGGCCGCCGTCAAGCACTACCGGAACCTTGATCCCCACCGTCACGTTCGGTGCGCCGGTAACGATCTGCACCGTCTCTGTCCCGATGTCCACCTGACACACGATCAGCTTGTCCGCATCGGGATGCGGGTCGATCTTTGTCACCTGTCCGATCACGATCTTATCCAGATCACGATCAAGCTCCTCATAGCCTTCCACCTTTGTACCGGACAGTGTCATCGCATCTGTGTATTCCTGTGCAGTCACATCAAGATCCGGCACGTACATTTTTATCCATGATAATGAAGTATTCATCTTTTTCCTCCGAATGTTAGAACTGTTTCAGGAATCTTGTATCATTCTCGTACAACAGTCTCATGTCATCGATCTCATATTTCAGAAGAGCGATACGCTCGAGGCCTACGCCGAAAGCAAAGCCTGTGTACTCCTCCGGATCGATACCGCACATGGTAAGGACATTCGGATGCACCATACCGCAGCCAAGGATCTCGATCCAGCCCGATCCTTTGCAGAAACGGCAGCCCTTGCCGCCGCACTTAAAGCACGAAACGTCCATCTCTGCCGACGGCTCGGTGAACGGGAAATGATGCGGACGGAATTTTGTCTTTGTCTCCGGTCCGAAAAGTCTCTCGGCAAATTCCTGCAGAGTTCCCTTAAGATCGGCAAAAGTGATGTGTTTATCGATCACGAGGCCTTCGATCTGATGGAACGACGGAGAATGTGTCGCATCCACTTCATCGGAGCGGAACACTCTGCCCGGTGCGATCATACGGATGGGGAGCTTGCCTTCTTCCATCGTTCTGGCCTGTACCGGCGAAGTCTGGGAACGCAGCAGGATCGACTCATTGATAAAGAAAGTATCCTGCTCATCTCTGGCCGGATGATCTTCGGGAATATTCAGCTTGGTAAAGTTGTAATCCGCATATTCGACCTCGGGGCCTTCCACGACTTCATATCCCATGCCGACGAAGATACGTTCCACCTCTTCCAGAGCGATCGTATTCGGATGTCTGTGTCCGACAACGGCTTTTCTGGCCGGCAGTGTAACGTCGATGACTTCCTTTTTCAGCTTTTCTTCGCGGATCTTCTTCTCCAGACCTTTTTGGGATTCGTCGATCATTTTTTCGATCTGCACGCGGGCATCGTTGACCATCTGGCCGACTTTCGGACGGTCTTCCGGAGCAACATCCTTCATGCTCTTTAAGATCGCGGTCAATTCACCCTTTTTGCCGAGAAAGGCGACTCTCACTTCTTTCAGTTTCTCAGGATTGTCCGAGTTTTCGATAAGCTTTTCGGCGTTTTCGGCCAGTTCCTGAAGCTTTTCCCTCATATTCATGGTTCTTTCTCCTTTATAATGTCATATAAGACGAAAACTCCGTCCCACGAAGGGACGGAGCAGACTTCCGCATTATTAACGCAATATACCGCCTCAATTCACACAATTGTTACTATGCCACAACACTCTGTTCTTGTCAAGAAATAATATCCCGGCAATCATTTTCTCCGCTCCTCAAGTCTTTTCCGCATATGCCTGTCGGCGATCCTCAGTTCCGTTTCAAAATAAATATTGATCTCTGCGCCGAACAGCATGATATTCATCAGGAAATACAGCCACATCATGATCAGGATCAGCGCTGCCATATTGCCGTACATGTTCGAAAAACCGACCGAGAATTTAAAATACAGAGACAGAAAGACCGAAAAGATCATCCAGGCAAACGAGACGATGGCGGCTCCGGGTACCTGACTTCGAAAAGTGGATTTACGGTTTGGAAGAGCCTTGTACAAAAAGAGAAACACAAAAAACAACAGCGGAAATGTCAGCAGCGATCTCGCATCAAGGATCCTCCCGATGATCCTGCCGGAGAACTCATTGTACTCCATGACGATCTCCTGCAGCTCTCTGCCGAGTACCATAAGGACCAGACTGCCGATCAGTGCAATGCTGAACAGCAGAGTGTAAGCCATGGAATGAATGCGGGTCACCAGCCAGTTTCGCGTCTCTTTCACGTGGTAAATGTTGTTCAGACCGTTCGTGACGGCCTGAACGCCTTTGCCCGCGGACCACAGGGCTGTAACGCCGGTCAGCGGGATCAGTACCGCACTCCGTCTGTAAACATCCGAAACGACCTCAAGCACAAATCCCTGAATACTCTGCGGGAGCGCATCCACGATCATCTCCCGCATCATGTTATATGTCACGGGCGTATACCTGATCAGCGTCGTCAGAAACATGACGAAAGGTATAAACGCCATGAGCAGGAAGAAGGAGGCCGACGCCGCGTAAGCCGGAATATGAGCCTTATATGCCCTGTCGATAAATCCCTTTAATTTTTTTATCACACTCTGTTTTCTGCTTTTCTGTTCACTCATAACTTGCGCGAATTAGATCCGCTGTAGTTCATTCCTTTATAAAAAACCGATATCCGGTGGTTGTCTGATACTGTTCACCGGCCTTGATCACAGGCGAGTGGAAACCTTCCTGGTTTACCGAGTTGGGCTCTGTCTGTGTCTCAAGGCAGAAGCCGTTTCTCTTTGTATATACATGTCCGTTCTTTCCCTGTTCGTTCACGACAAAATTGCCGGCGTAGAACTGCACGCAGGGCAGATCGGAGGAAACCTCCATCGCAATACCCGTGGTTTCGGAATAAGCCTCTGCGATCGGGCGCACCTGACCGGGAGTATAGTTATCGGTCACATAGTTGTGGTCGAAGCCTCCGGTGTATTTAAGCTGGTCGTAGTCCGCATTGATATCTTTTCCGATGGTCTTAAACGCTGTAAAGTCCATCGGCGTTCCCTTTACCTCTTTATACTCTCCCGTCGGGATGGAAGCGGAATCGGGCACCGGGGTAAAGCAGGCTGCGTTTATCTTCAGGATCTGATCCTCCACAGAGCCGCTGCCTTCACCGTTCAGATTGAAATAGGAATGGTTTGTCAGATTCGCGACGGTATCCTGATCGCAGACTCCCGAATAATGGATCTTCAGCTCGTTGTCATCGGTAAATTCGTAGCATACAGTAACCTTGAATTCTCCCGGGAAGCCGTTTTCTCCGTCCGGGCTGACGCGCGAAAAAGCAACCGCGTTATCCTTCACATCTGCAGCCCAGATCTTCTTTTCAAATCCGTTGGGGCCGCTGTGCAGGTTGTTTGCATTCTCATTGACTGCCAGCTGATATTCTTTTCCGTTTATGGTAAATTTAGCGTTTGCAATTCGGTTTCCGTTCCGGCCGATGGTCGCTCCGAAGAAGCAGCCGTTCACTTCGTACTGCTTTACATCATCATAGCCGAGGACCACATCGGTGAGTTTGCCGGTCTTATCCGGAACGCAAAGCTTTACGAGGATGGCTCCGTAAGGGATCACCTCTGCATAAGCTCCATTCTTATTTTCGATATGATAAATGCTGATTTCTTCTCCTGTCGAAAGAGTTCCGAATTTTCTTTCCGATACGCTCATGCTTCCATTCTCCTTCTTTATAATATATATCTTCGTTAAAAAAAGAGCCTCGCGGCTCTTCTCTGGCATCCCGAGATGCCGTTCCCTTCTTTTTGACGCCTAGCCGAAGCCAGGTGGGTGTCCGCAACAGACCTTCTGCCTTCCACGACGAGAGGCCTGACATCCGGCCTGCAATATAGGAGTCCCGTAGAGTCAATGTAGGTTCAAAAATAATGAAAGGGGCATCGCACATCTCAGGATTTGTACCTATATTATATATGATACTATCCGGTATTTCAATACTTAAATCCGCCAGTTAACATAAAAAAAACGGTCCCCGAGGGGACCGTTTAATAATTTATTCATTGATCACACGTTGAATCAAAGCTGCGGGCCTGCTGAAACAAGAGCCTTACCTGCAACGTTGCCTTCGTATTTAGCGAAGTTCTTGATGAATCTCTGAGCCAGATCCTTAGCTTTCTCTTCCCACTCGGAAGCGTTTGCATAGGTATCTCTCGGATCAAGGATACCGGTGTCAACGCCCGGAAGCTCTGTCGGAACTTCGAAATCGAAGATCGGGATCTTCTTGGTCGGAGCTTTGTTGACATCGCCGTTAAGGATAGCATCGATGATACCGCGGGTATCTTTGATGGAGATACGTTTTCCGGTGCCGTTCCATCCTGTGTTTACAAGATAAGCCTTAGCGCCGCTCTTCTCCAT
>CADCPK010000443.1 GCA_902803215.1 uncultured Lachnospiraceae bacterium | reverse complement strand
AATATGGTGTGGATAGGACAGGCACAGAACGAGAATAAGGACAGAGTGTGCATCATTCCGAAGATGGCCAACCGTCACGGACTGATCGCGGGAGCGACCGGAACCGGAAAGACCATCACCCTGAAGGTCATGGCCGAATCGTTCAGCGACCTGGGCGTACCGGTATTTCTGGCGGATATGAAAGGCGACCTGGCTTCCATGTGCCAGCCGGGAGTAAATACCGAGGATATGCAGAAGAGGATCGTCAAGTTCGGTCTGGAAGATTTCAGATATGTGCCTTATCCGACCTGCATATGGGATGTGCTGGGCGAAGGGGGACATCCGCTTCGTACAACGATCAGCGGTATGGGACCGATCCTGCTGGCTGCGCTGCTGGAGCTCAACGATACGCAGAGCGACATTCTTTCTATCATTTTCAGGATCGCCGATGACAAACAGCTTCTGCTCATCGACATCAAAGACCTGCGGATGATGCTGGAATATGTAAGCCGCAATCTTCCAGAATATATTACAACCTACGGAAACATGACCAAACAGAGCATCGGAGCGATCTCCCGCAGCCTGGTATCCCTTGAGGAGCAGGGCGGAGATTTCTTCTTCGGTGAGCCCGAGATCGATATCAAAGACTGGATGAGGCAGGATGCCTACGGGCGCGGCTTTATCAACGTGCTTCACTGCGTCAAGCTGATCCATTCCCCGAAGCTCTATGCCACATTTATGCTCTGGCTTCTTTCGGAACTCTTTGAGTCGCTGCCAGAAGAGGGCGATCTTGAAAAGCCGAAGATGGTCTTCTTCTTTGACGAAGCTCATCTTCTGTTTGACACGGCGCCCAAATCGCTGATCAACAGGATCGAGCAGGTCGTCAAGCTGATCCGTTCGAAAGGCATCGGCATTTACTTCATCACCCAGAGTCCGTCCGACATCCCGAACGAAGTGCTCTCCCAGCTGGGAAACCGTGTTCAGCATGCGCTCAGGGCGTACACGCCGGCCGATCAGAAGGCGGTTCGCGCAGCGGCACAGTCGTTCAGAGTAAATCCGGCGTTTTCCACCGAGCAGAAGATCACCGAGCTGGGGACAGGCGAGGCTCTGATCTCGTTCCTCGACGAGGAAGGCCGTCCGTCAGTCGTAGAATACTGCAAGGTCCTGCCGCCGCAGAGCAGGATGGGGACCATCACCGAGGAGGAGCGGTTCACCTGCCTGATGACAGACGGTATGGGGACAAAATATGACACTGCCTTCGACCGCGAATCCGCTTTTGAAAAGCTGAGGCAGCACTTTGATGAGCAGGAGGCGGAGAAACAGCGGATAGAAGAAGAAAAACAGAGAGAAAAAGAAGAGAAAGAGCGCGAGAAAGAAGAAGAGAAAGCCCGCCGTGAGGCGGAGAGGATCCGCCGCGAAGAAGAGCGGGCAAGAAGAGAAAAAGAGCGCGAGGAAGAGAGGATCCGCAAGGAGAAGGAGCGCGAAGAGAAAGAGCGCCGCAAAAAATACTCCGCTTTCGAAAAAGGTGTGAACAGTGCGATGAATACCTTTGGAAGGGAAACCGCAAAATCTATCCTGCGCGGTCTGTTCGGCAATAAGAGAAGGTAAAATAAACGATGGAATGCTATGAAGCGGAAGAGATGGTCTCGGGCTATATCAATAATACGTTGAAGACCGCAGACCTGGAAAAATTTCTGGAGCATGTCCGAAAATGCCCCTCCTGTTATGATGAACTGGAGATGCACTTTATCGTAAACGAAGCCATAAACCGGCTCTCGGAAGAGGGAGAAACCGCGCTCGACTTTAAAGTACTCCTGGAGCAGGACCTGAAGCAGGCAGAAAGACATGTCCTTCGCCTGCGGCTGCAGAAGGTCCTGATCCTCTGGGCGCTCATCACCGTATTGATACTGGCCGTGTTTTTTGGCCTCTATGCGCTGTTCACGTAAAAGAAAGGAAAGGGATGGAAATTCAACATGAGTGAAAAAATATTGCTGATCGATGGACACAGTATAATCAATCGTGCATTTTACGGCCTCCCCGATCTGACGAACAGCGAAGGAGTACACACCGGTGCCGTATATGGCTTTCTTACGATCATGTTCAGGATCCTGGAAGAGGAGAAGCCGGATTATCTTGCGGTTGCTTTTGACATGCACGTACCGACCTTCCGACATGAAAAATACCCCGAGTACAAGGGCACCCGGCATAAGATGCCCGACGAGCTGGTGCAGCAGGTTCCGTTGCTGCAGGAGATGCTCGAAGCCATGGGGATCAGGCTGGTCATGAAGGAACGGTACGAGGCGGACGATCTTCTCGGTACGATCGCCAGAAGGTGCGAGAAGGCAGGGATGGAAGTCACCATCCTTTCGGGGGACCGCGATCTGCTGCAGCTTGCCACCGACCGCATCATGATCAGACTTCCGCGGACGGTGCGCGGTCAGACGACCATAGAAGACTTTCATGCAAAAGAAGTGAAAGAAAAATATCAGGTGACGCCGCCCCAGATCATCGAACTCAAGGCCCTTATGGGAGACAGTTCGGACAACATTCCGGGACTTCCGGGCGTGGGGGAGAAGACGGCGACGAAACTGATCGTTGAATATGGAAGCATCGAAAATGTGAAAGAGCATGCCGCCGAGATAGCCGGCAAGAAGGCCAGGACCGCGGTGGAAGAGCATTTCGACCTGGCAGTACTCAGCAAGGATCTGGCGACGATCGATACCGATGCTCCGATAGAGCTTGACCTGACACAGGCAAAGGCGGAGGGCTTTTACACAAGGGAAGCTTATGAGCTGTGCCGAAGACTGGAATTCAAAAACCTTCTCGGCCGGTTTGAGACTGCCGAAGTAAAAGAAGCTGTTCACGTATCGGATTTCTTTACGTGTGAAGATGAGGAAGCCTGCAGGCTTCTGTTCGAGAAAGCGCAGAACTATGATGCCGTGGGCATTTCGATCCTGACTTCGGAAAGTACGATCCTGTGTGCGGCGGTTGCTTTCCCCGACAAGGAGACCAATATTCTGATCCCGGGCGCGAAGCTCGGTCAGAAGGCTGTCGCGGATGGCGTAGCCGGAGTCGCGGATAAGGTGACGATCTGTGCGATGGACATCAAATCGAGCCTGAAGCATGTGTCACTCGGCAAGGATACACGCATTTTTGATGCCGGGGTGGCAGCGTATCTGCTTAACCCGCTGAAAAGCTCTTACAGCTATGAGGATATCGCGCGGGAGTATCTGGGAGGCATGCTGGTTCCTTCAAAGGAAGAGCTGCTGGGAAAGCTTTCTTTTGAGAAGGCGATGGAGCAGAACGAAGAGGCGGTATTTAAGTGTGCGGCGGCCATGGCTGAGATCCCCGTACTTGCTCGTGAAACGCTGGAGGAGCGTCTGCAGTCCGAGAACATGCTGAGCGTTTTCCGCGAGATCGAGCTGCCGCTGATCTTCACGCTTGACGACATGGAAAAAGCAGGCGTCAAAGTGAGAGGAGATGAGCTCGCATCGTACGGCCAAAAGCTGGAAGTGCGGATCGGAGAGCTGGAGAAGCAGATCTGGGAGCAGGCCGGTGAGGAGTTCAACATCAATTCTCCGAAACAGATGGGCGTGATCCTTTTTGAAAAGCTTGGGATCCCGGGCGGAAAGAAGACGAAGACAGGCTACTCCACGGCGGCGGACATCCTCGAAAAGCTTGCCCCCGAGCAGCCGATCATCAGGGATATTCTGGAATACCGGCAGCTGGCAAAACTGAAATCGACCTACGCCGACGGTCTCACCGCGGTGATACAGCCGGACGGCCGCATTCATTCTACTTTCAATCAGACCATTACGGCTACAGGAAGGATCAGCAGCACCGAGCCGAACCTGCAGAACATTCCCGTGAGGATGGAGCTGGGGCGCGAGATCCGCAAGGTGTTTGTCCCCGAGGACGGATATGTTTTTCTGGATGCGGACTATTCGCAGATCGAGCTCCGTGTGCTGGCGCATATGTCGGGTGACGAGAATCTGATCAGCGCGTACAGAGAAGCGCAGGATATCCATCAGCTGACTGCATCGCAGGTGTTTCACGTGCCTTTCGACGAAGTGACGCCGCTCATGCGAAGGAACGCGAAGGCGGTCAACTTCGGGATCGTGTATGGGATAAGTTCCTTTGGTCTGAGCCAGGACCTTTCCATCACGCGAAAAGAGGCGGCCGAGTATATCGAGAAATACTTTGAGACATACCCGAAGATCAAGGAATTCCTGGATTCGCTGGTAAAGGACGCGAAGGAAAAAGGCTATGCCGAGACGATGTTCGGCCGGAGAAGACCGGTGCCGGAGCTGAAATCGAGCAACTTCATGCAGCGGTCCTTCGGCGAGAGAGTCGCGATGAATTCACCGATCCAGGGGTCGGCGGCAGACATCATCAAGATCGCGATGAACAGGGTGAACAGGAGACTTGCGGAGGAGCTTCCCGACGCAAGGCTGGTTCTTCAGGTCCATGATGAACTGCTGATCGAAGTGAAAGAGGGTGACGCGGCCGCTGCAGGTGAGATCCTGGAGAGCGAGATGAAGAACGCCGCAAAACTCGAGGTGGAGCTTGAGGTGGACATGCATCAGGGCAGCAGCTGGTACGAGGCAAAATAAAAAATGAAAATAATAGGACTTACAGGAGGGGTCGGAGCCGGCAAAAGCCGGTTTCTGACCTTTTTACAGGAAAAATACAATGCGTTTGTCATTCAGGCCGATCTGGTCGGGCATCTGGTCATGGAGCCCGGAATGGAATGCTATGAGCCGGTGATCCGTCTTTTCGGGCCGGAGGTCATAAAAGAGGACAAAACTATTGACCGAAAGAGGATTTCCGATGTAGTATTTGTGGAGAAAAATAAGAGGGAGCTGCTGAACGCCATCATTCACCCGGCCGTAAAGCGTTATATTCTTAAGGCGCTTGAGGCGGAGCGGGAGAGCGGCCGTGCGCTGGCGGTGGTGGAAGCGGCGCTTCTTCTGGAGGACAATTATCAGGAATTCTGCGACGAGATATGGTACGTGTACGCTTCCGAGGACGTGAGGACAGCAAGGCTCATGGAAAACCGGGGGTATTCGGAGGAGAAAGCGCGGGGGATCATGGCGGCCCAGAAGCCGGATTCCTTCTACCGTGCACATGCCGATTTTGTCATAGATAATTCGGGCTCCGCAGAAGACGCGGAAAGACAGATCATGGAAAGGCTGAATACATATGAGATTCTGTAGTATTGCCAGCGGAAGCAGCGGCAATTGTATCTATGCCGGGTCGAACAGTACACATCTGCTGATCGATGCCGGTATAAGCGGAAAGAGAATTGAGTCGGGGCTGAATGCTCTGGAACTGACAGGGAGAGACATAGACGGTATACTGGTCACGCATGAACACGCCGACCATATTCAGGGGCTGGGTGTTCTGGCCCGCAGGTACCATGTGCCGTTGTATATGACGGGCGGTACCGCGGATGCGCTTTCGCGGAGCAGCTCTTTGGGGAAGATCCCCGAAGGTCTGATCCATGAGGTGCAGGAGGACGAGCCTTTCTATATCGGAGACCTGAAGGTGCTTCCTTTTACGATACCGCATGACGCGGCCCAGCCTGTGGGTTTTCGCATCGAGAATGGCACCGGGGCTGTGGGGATCGCTACCGACCTTGGCAAATACACAGAATATATCGTGGATAATCTGAAGGGGCTGGATGCTCTTCTGATCGAGGCAAACCATGATGTCAATATGCTGCAGGTGGGGAAATACCCGTATAACCTTAAGCAGAGAATACTGGGCGACAGGGGTCATCTTTCCAACGAGAATGCCGGGAGGATGCTGTGCGAGCTTCTGCATGACGGCACGAAGGCGGTCCTGCTGGGGCATCTGAGCAAGGAGAACAATTTTGAGGAGCTGGCGTTCGAGACGGTCTGCTCCGAGGTGACTATGGGGGACAATCCTTATAAAGCATCGGATTTTTATATCCGTGTGGCATCGCGGGACAGGATGTCCGATGTGATCACCATCTGAGACAGCGTGAAAACCGCTGAAGTTTACCATACAGAATGAAACAGAGGAGAGCTGCTATGAAGAAAACAATCATCACCGTTGTGGGAAACGATACTGTTGGCATTATTGCAAAGGTGTGTACATACCTGGCAAACAATCAGATCAATATCCTGGATATTTCGCAGACGATCGTGCAGGGATATTTTAATATGATGATGGTCGCGGATACTTCGGCTTCTGACAAGGATCATGGTACGCTGGCGAAAGAGCTGGCCGATTTGGGAGACGAGATAGGCGTTGTGATCCACTGCCAGCACGAGGACATTTTCAACCGTATGCACAGGATCTGATGATCACAGCGCCAGAAGAGGAGAGTTCAGATGATCAACATCTTTGAAGTAAATGAGACAAACAAGATGATCGAGCAGGAGAACCTGGATGTGAGGACTATCACTATGGGGATCAGCCTGCTGGATTGTATCGACAGTGATTTGGATAAGCTGAAGGATAACATCTACCGTAAGATCACCTGGTACGCTAAAGATCTGGTGGAGACCGGCGAGAAGATTTCGATGGAGTATGGCATTCCGATCGTGAATAAGCGTATTTCGGTGACGCCGATCGCGCTGGTCGGTGGTGCGGCGTGCCGTTCTTCGCATGATTTTGCCGGGATCGCCAAGGTGCTTGACAGGGCGGCGCATGAGGTGGGCGTCAATTTTATCGGTGGGTATTCTGCGCTTGTCAGTAAGGGGATCACTCCGGCTGATGAGATGCTTATCCGTTCTATTCCTGAGGCGCTTGCTGCGACTGAGCGTGTGTGCAGTTCGGTGAATGTCGGTTCGACGAAGACCGGTATCGATATGGATGCGGTGAAGCTGATGGGGGAGATCGTCAGAGAAACCGCCAAGGCTACCGCGGATCAGGGGTCGATCGGGTGTGCGAAGCTTGTTGTTTTTTGTAATGCTCCTGATGATAATCCTTTTATGGCGGGTGCGTTTCATGGGGTGACTGAGGCTGATTGTGTGATCAATGTTGGTGTCAGTGGGCCGGGTGTTGTGCGTACTGCGTTGAAGGAGGTGCGTGGGGCGGATTTTGAGACTCTTTGTGAGATGATCAAGAGGACGGCTTTTAAGGTGACTCGTGTGGGACAGCTGGTGGCGATGGAGGCTTCCAGGCGTCTTAATGTTCCTTTTGGTATTGTGGATCTTTCTTTGGCGCCGACGCCGGCTGTGGGTGATTCGGTTGCGGAGATCCTGGAGGAGATCGGTCTGGAGAGGGCCGGTGCGCCGGGTACTACGGCGGCGCTTGCGTTGCTTAACGATCAGGTGAAGAAGGGTGGCGTGATGGCGTCTACTGCGGTTGGCGGTCTTTCGGGTGCGTTTATTCCTGTGAGTGAGGATCAGGGGATGATCGATGCGGTGCATGAGGGGGCGCTGACGTTGGAGAAGCTTGAGGCGATGACTTGTGTGTGTTCGGTGGGTCTTGATATGATCGCGGTTCCGGGGAGTACGTCGGCGGCTACCATTTCGGGGATCATCGCGGATGAGGCGGCGATCGGGATGGTGAATGGGAAGACGACGGCGGTGCGTTTGATTCCGGTGATCGGGAAGGATGTTGGTGATACGGTGGAGTTCGGGGGCCTGCTGGGGTATGCGCCGATCATGCCGGTCAACAGATTCTCGTGTGAGGCGTTTGTTGCGCGCGGGGGGAGGATCCCGGCGCCGATACACAGTTTTAAGAACTGAGTTTTTTATTATCAAGCCGGACGGTTACGATTCACGCCCCAACACATCCTGCCCCGCAGGCGGCCACAGCGCGAAGTGGCATCAGTCTGAGAACCGGTGCCTGCTGATCCTCAGAGCCAATCCGCTAAGAAGAACTAAAATAGCCTGCTCAGGAGAGCCTTCGCGGCTAAGTT
>CADCPK010000442.1 GCA_902803215.1 uncultured Lachnospiraceae bacterium | reverse complement strand
CCTGATGGTCATTGACGCCGACATATTTGATATCCTGTGTTACTTTCATTATTGCCCGCCTTTCTATACATTATTATTTATAATAGTATCCTGATCATTTAAAACAGTACCCTTGCTGTATATATCAGAGTACCACAAACAGTCTTCTTCTTCCATGGGATATCTTACTAAATTTGAGAATTACCCGCCGCCTGCCTTCTGTTGTGTTTCCGGGCTGCAGATTTGCTGCAGGTTTGGAAATCTTTTTCTTTTTTCGGCTTGTCTGATAGTCGACTTATAGTATAATAGGAGAACGTTGTACCTGTTAACAGCGCTTTAGGGAGCTGTTTTTTCGTGAATGGTTTCTTGTAGGTAATCTTTATGAATCTGTCTTTTGTTATCAATAGCATACTCCTTGGTGTCGGACTTGCCATGGACGCCTTCTCTGTCTCTATTGCCAACGGACTGATCGAGCCCTGCATGCGGCGCACCCGCATGTTTGTGATCGCTGGCACTTACTCATTCTTTCAGTTTGCGATGCCTATGCTCGGGTGGTTTTTCGTGCGCACGGCGGCACAGCGCTTCGAAGTCTTCCAGAAGGCGATCCCCTGGATCGCCCTCATCCTGCTCGCCTATATCGGCGGCAAGATGATCCTCGAATCCCTGCGCGAAGCCAGAGAAAAGAAAGAAACGCCGGAGCTGGTTTCGGAAACAACAGTCTCGGGCCGCACACTCTTATTACAAGGCGTTGCCACCTCCATCGACGCGCTGTCTGTCGGCTTCACGATCGCCGGCTACGGGGCGCTGATGGCGTTCATTGCATCACTGATCATTGCCGCCGTCACTCTCGCGCTCTGTCTCACGGCTCTGCGGCTCGGGCGCGTCTTTGGAGAGCGTCTTGCAGGCAGGGCCACCATCGTGGGCGGTATGATCCTGATCGCGATCGGTATAGAGATCTGGTTCACCAATATTTTCTGACTTTTCTCGTGTTTCCCTGATTTAGCCACAACAAAAAAGGCCTGTCGCACAACCAAGCCCGGAATCCATCAAAGAATTCTCACGCTCTGGTACGACAGCCTTTTTGCTTCTTACCCTGCTACGGTGATATCTCCATCTTCATCCTGTATGTTGAGAGTTCGCTTGCCGTTACCCGGCTGCAGGTACTGACTTCCCTTGACTGCTCCGTTTACGGTGATCGTTCCGTTCTCGGTGCGCAGCTCCATTCTGCACCGCGCCAGCCCCTCATCGGACTGCACAGATACATTTCCGGTGCCGACACCAATGCTCATGCTGTTGAAACTACCGTTCACCAGCTGTACATCACCATCGCTCGAATACACATCCACTGTTCCGAATGAAACATCTTTCAGGATCACGTCGCCGCCGGCAGACTGAATCGTGACATCTGTCGCTGTGATATCAGTGATCACCAGCGTTCCATCGACGATTGCAACGCGCAGAGTGTCGAGCCCGACGCCCGCCGGCACTGTGATGACCGTGCTCTGACTCGCACTGTTCTCACTCTCACTGCCGGCATCAGAACCTTCGGCCTCTTCGGCAGAAGCTTCCTCTGTTCCGCCAGTTCCTTCTGTATCGCCGTTTCCGTCTGTCTCCCCTGCGTCTGCGCTGTCCGCGGAGCCGGTCGCTGCAGTCTTCTCAGCATCTGCCGAGTCCCCTGCGCCTCCGCTGCCGCTCCCTGCATTTCCGGGTTCGTCCTCACCCAGAATCACCACGTCACCGCCGCCGTCGCCTCCGCTTCCTGAAGAAGCATCGTCGGAAGTATCGTCCGAAGCTGACGCATCCTGTCCGCTGTTCATTCTCTTTCCAGTCACTACGAGAATATCATCCTGCACATAATAATCCGGAGCTTCATTCCACTCGCTGAACGAAATGGCAAAGTCTTCACCGGAGCGTATTGTCAGATCGCCGTGCAGCGAACTCACAGCAATTCTGTCAAAATACTCCAGCGACTGCGAACCACTCTCCTCCACGATCGTATAGCCATCGGATGCTGTTTCCTGTTCTGAGTCCACCGTAACCGCCAAGACCGGGAGTACACTCTGTACCGACAGAGTGATCAGGGTAAGAAGCAGGGCTCCTGCCCTTCTTCCTTTTGCCCGCATTCTTCCGCTCATCATTCTATTCTCTCTTGTCTGTAAAATGTGATATTCCTACACCATTATTATATCTTTTAAAAGCCAAAATTGTAAATATATTTATTTCGTATTATTTACAAAATTTTAATTTTTTATCGCTTTTCTTACGCTGTATTTTACACTGTTTCTTATGTTCGTAACTTATATGTCCTGCAATTCTGAAGGGGCCTCTCACCATCAGCTTAATTAAACCGAGGTCAAGTCACTGTGCCAGGTGATGTGGTACCCCAAGCAGAACACCGAAATGTAAAACCTACTTAGCGCAGAATATCAAGTTATTTGTCTGACTCCTGAAGGTTTTTGCTTATATTCTGTTCTTTGTATTATATGTGCTATAATGGAACAGTACTGTTTCACATGAATTGAAAGCATTACTGCGATTATGCAAGTGAATGGATGGAGGAGAGAATGCCGGAAATTGCATTGTTCAGGGGTATCAGAATTACAATGTATTATGACGATCATAATCCACCTCATTTTCATGCCGAATATGGCGGACATAAATGCCTGGTGGATATTCAGGCGGGTTGTGTCATAAAAGGAGCCCTTCCATCCAGACAGCTGAAACTTGTACTGGCCTGGACGGAAATTTACAGAGATGAATTGATGCAGAACTGGGAACTTGCGAAGAATTCTCAGAAACTGATAAGGATTGCACCTCTTTAATGCTCTTGCTGTTTGATTATCCGGATGCAGAAGAGCGGTATTAACGGTATTAGTCGGATTATCAGGAGGCGATCTATGAAAGAAGAATATTTCCCGGAAGTTGTTCAAGCCATAGCCGGTAATGGCACTACTGTGTATATCTATTTCTCCGACGGGAAAATTGTCCGATATGATGCAGGGCATCTGATCGATAAAGGCGGGATATTTAAAGCACTCAAGGATGAAAAATTTTTCACTGAACGGCTTACTGTTTTGAATGGTACACTAGCGTGGGATTTGAGCGGTCATTATGATCCTGCAGACTGTATTGATCTTGATCCGTTTGTACTGTACGAGGCAGAGAGGGTTCAGGATCCTCTGGAACCGGCAATGTAATGCCTGCTGCAGAAACCCAGAGTATATCCTGCTTCAAAATAATCCCAGAGTAGACCCTGCTTCGATCATAAGTAAAAAAACCTCCCCGGAGTAATTGGAGTTATTACCGGGGAGGAAAAATCCCCCCCTTCAGATTTTCACCCATTTTCAGTTCTCTGAGAATTTCCTCATCTTCCTCGCTCAGCTCAGCCTTTGCCAGCAGCTCCGGCCGTCTCTCCAGCGTCCGCCGCAGCGATTCTTTGCGCCGCCATCTGCGGATCAGCGCATGGTTGCCCGACAACAGAACGTCCGGCACTTTCATTCCATCATAGTCCGCGGGCTGCGTGTACTGCGGATACTCCAGCAGGCCGTTTTCAAAAGACTCCTCATCGGCGCTGCCCTCCCGAAGCACATCGGGGAGCAGCCGGACCACTGCGTCAGCTACTACCATAGCCGCCGGCTCTCCGCCGGTCAGCACATAGTCGCCGATCGACAGTTCTTCGTCCACAAAGCGGTATATGCGTTCATCCATTCCCTCGTAGTGACCGCAAACAAGTACCAGATGCGAAATCTGCGCAAACTCCCGCGCCTTCTTCTGACAAAATACCGACCCCGCCGGCGTCAGTGCCACTATGCGGCTCTTTCCGCCTGCAGCCGGTGCAACTGCACGGAGGGAGTCAATTACCGGCTGGCAGCGCATGACCATGCCGCGGCCGCCCCCAAAGGGCGAATCGTCTATATGGCGAAAGCTTCCGGGGGCATAGTCTTTGAGATCCACCACTTCAATTTCCAGTGCTCCCTTCCGGACGGCCCGCCGCAGAACCGGGCCTTGAAGAAAGCTTCCGAACATCTCAGGAAACATAGTTATAATGGAGATTTTCATCCATCTTCCTCCCCAAAAGCATCACAGAAGCAGCACTCTTCAACAGTCACAGATAGCTGCCAATGCACTTGGACAGGCAAATCCATCTTTCTGTCTGCGAAACACATCTCCCCAAACCAGTTTCACCCACAGAGGCTTCGATGCTCTCTCATCTCCACTTATATGTGACCAGCCCATACACGTAGATAAACGCGATCGCGGCGGGTACGACATATTTGCAGAGGGGCTTCATCCAGGGCTGAACTTTCATGCCTTTGCCTTCATTGGCTTCCGCCACGAACTTATCCCAGCCCCAGCCGAAACCGTAGCAGCAGAAGATGGACAGAACGAGCGATCCGATCGGCAAAATATTGTTGGAGACAATAAAATCCCAGAAGTCAAGCCAGGACGAATCTTCCGCAAAAGGATGGAAGTGCAGCACGCTGTAGCCCAGCGCTGTGGTCAGCGCCAGCAGGAAGATGACGATGCCGCAGACAATGCTGCCCTTGGGGCGGCTCCAGCCTGTCAGCTCACGCACCATCGCCAGAATGTTCTCACAGACGCCAAGTACAGTGGACATCGCCGCGAACACCATGAAGAGGAAGAACAGCGTCCCCCACCAGCGGCCGCCCGCCATGTTATT
>CADCPK010000441.1 GCA_902803215.1 uncultured Lachnospiraceae bacterium | reverse complement strand
CCCTAACGAAGTGCGCTAGCCAGCTGC
Organism: uncultured Lachnospiraceae bacterium; assembly: GCA_902803215.1. Classification (GTDB taxonomy): domain Bacteria; phylum Bacillota; class Clostridia; order Lachnospirales; family Lachnospiraceae; genus Blautia_A. The sequence goes on along the minus strand of CADCPK010000441.1, from coordinate 2,481 downwards.
GCTACACCCCGATCTTCATTTGAAGTACCTGTTTTTCAACAGGCAAATGCTATTATATATTGTTGGTGGGGGAATTGCAAGCCCTTTTTTGATTTTTGTTGAATCCTTTCAGAGGGAGTTCAGGGTGCAGCCTGTAATATGAACTGAAAGCGCCCGTTGGAAGGGACAGCCGGCAGCGGCTGGTCGTCAGATCTCTGTGCTCCGCCGGTCTCTTCCTCCCCGGAGGACGCATCGGCTCCGCTGTTGTCACCGGCTCTTGTATAATTGACTCCCATACCATTAAGTCCGCTCATCAGGGTCTCGGAAGCGATCGCACAATCAGAGCTGTTTTCTGTATCAAAGCCATAAATGATGCCGATCAGATTGCCGGACGCATCAACAAGAGGTCCTCCGCCTTCAATTTGATGCCCACCTGCATTAAACAGGATATAGTCGTTGTCGTCTGTCGTGTATAAACTGTCGATCCCGATCGGTGAGATGATAAGGGCGTCAGGGTCGGTATCATAACCCATAACGACCGGATAGCAGATCGAAAAACACTCTTCATTTCCCTCCAGATCCGAGGAGGACCGGACCGGAAGACCTCCACAGCCGGAAAGCCTGTTGTCCAGCTGAAGAATTGCAATATCTTTCTCTCCATCGCTTTTGACAAAAACCGCTCTTACATGCTCTCCTGATGCTGAGGTAACCTGAATAAAACATTCTTTCACATCTATTCCCATATGATGCATTGAATCGCGCACTTTCCCATCAGTCGGCACCATCTGATTAACGGCAACGACCTGGAGATCATTGATCAAAAAACCGGAACATGTGGAATAGACCATATTATCACCAAGGTCCGTATTGCACAGCACCTCAATCTTCACAACACTGTTTCCGGCTTTTTCAACAGCTGCCGGCACCGCCTTTTCCGAGGCCAGCACCTGCGCCGGCATGCCAAAAGCCATACTGCATGTGAGAACGATCGTCAGACAACTATTGATCAGTTTCGTTATTTTCATGATGATCTCCCTTCCGGCGAATCTGTAGAAGCCTTTTATTCAGAATACAGTTTCTTTTGATGTGTTTATTGTGCCACATAGCCCCTGCCTGAGGATCGTAATCCGATAAACGACCTCTGTAACTGACAGATGACAGATTTTTCCGGTACGGGCGGAGATAGAATTCCAACCGTTTTAAATGAAATATATATGGACATTTGAGCGAAAATACGTATTATATAAAAGGTAAAAGTCTTTCCGGCATACTCTTTCCGGCGTACTTTTCACCTGATCATGACAGGACTTTGGTAATACACATGTAATATGGAGGATTAAAGTTATGGAAACAAACGGAAACTATGGCAGAGCGAATGACATCACATTCATGGATGCGGTCAGGACATGCTTTAACAAATATGCGGATTTCAGCGGACGCGCACGCAGGAAGGAATACTGGTGCTTCGTTGCCTTCAACATTCTCGTCCAGGCTGTGCTGAGTTTTGTGGGCGGAATGATCTTTGGCTCAGACAGCAGTATGGCCAGCTCACTGACCGGTATTTATTCCCTGGCAGTCCTTGTCCCCGGTCTGGCAGTCGCATGGCGCAGACTCCATGACGTCGACAAGTCAGGCGCTTTCTACTTCATCGGACTGATCCCTGTGATCGGCTGGATCATCCTGCTCGTCCAGATGTGCAAGGACAGCCAGCCGGGTGATAACAGATTCGGTCCCAGCCCCAAGTATCCCACTATGAACAATTATTATTGATCGGGCGCGGGCTGCGAACAATTCCTGAACCCCGGAGTCAATGAGAATGAGGGTGTGCTGTATCAGCAGATTTTGATCTGCCGGATGACAGTGCACCCTTTTGTTTTTTGACAGAAAAGGTTGTGCTATAATCAGAGGTGTTCAGCAGCGTATTAAATGCCTTTCAATGTGCCCGATCCGTGGAGATCGCCGTGAGGGACAGGAGGTGATCATCGATGAAAGTTTCCTTTGATCTGGATGAAGTGCTGTTTGTCGATCCGAAGAAATTTGAGATCGAGAAGCCGCCGCGCGGCCTGGCCGGCCTGTTCTATAAGGAGCGCCTCCGCAAGGGGACGGTCAATCTCATGCATAAGCTGCAGAGCGAAGGTTTTGAAATATGGGTATATACTTCTTCCTACCGCTCGGTGCAGTACATTGATAATCTGTTCCGGCTTTACGGCGTCAGATTTGACGGGATCGTGAATGCCCAGAGGCACGAGATGGAGGTGCAGAGCGGTCACAGGCAGAGGCTGCCGCAGAAGATGCCCTCCTATTTCCGCATCTCGCTCCACATCGATGATGAAGAGAATATTGTCAAGAGCAGCAGAACATTCGGGTTCAGGTCTTTCAGGATCTGTGAGCCCGACGAACACTGGGCGGAAAAGGTGCTGAAAGAGGCGGAAAGAATACGCGAACTTGAAAAAAAGCAGAAGGCGATGCACAACAAAAACAGAAGAGGACATCAGACAGGGG
>CADCPK010000440.1 GCA_902803215.1 uncultured Lachnospiraceae bacterium | reverse complement strand
GACCGGAGAAGGAGACTGGACCAGAGTCGATAAATCGACAAGGCTGACAGGGAAAGAAAACGTCATGGTACGGATTGCATATTCGATTCCAAAGGGCACCCTTACCAGTGAAAATGCATATGTAGTCTATGAGCTCCCGGAGAACCTGGGGGTTACTTGGGATGTCGCTGACCGTGTAAATATCAAGGACAATCATCTCAACCAGATCATAGAAGGTACACGTTTGCCGGATGAGAAAAAGGAAAGCAGTGAGAATCTGGCCGGTTATTATGAGATGGCTGGTATCAGCGATGATAAAGATGAATCACGCTTCCGTCTTGAGCTGCAGTTCAATGATTATACCATATCAGAAAATGCCTCCCATGATGTGGAAGGCTGGCTGGTGTTCTACCTGAAGGATGCTGCTTTGGATCATGGGAAAGATGGCACAGGCAGGATCGTCTTCTCAAAAAAAGCGGTAAATGGCAAGAAGGTCGCCGTATCCTATATCGTAGAGGATGAAGTATCTGCAGGATCTGAAGATGACACGCGGACATCTGATGAAACCGCAGCTACAGAAAAAGAAACAGAAACAGAAGAAACTGCCGAGAACGAAGAGACAGCAGAGAAAGAATCCGCGCAGGGTGATGAGCAGAGTCCCGCTGATCCTGCAAAAGGGATTACTTACCCTGCCCTGGATTTCCAGGAATCTACGAAAAAGCTTACCGTCAGTGTACAGGCCGAGGAAGGCGCATTTCCACTTGGCACTACTTTAAACGTTGAGGATATAGAGGATAAAGACACTCTGGACAGCATCCGGGAAGCAGCCTCAGAAGAAGCAGATTCTGCTGATATTAAATATGTTCACGCTGTAGATATTACATTTACAGATAAAAATGATCGTGAGATCGAGCCATTAAAGCCCGTTCGAGTCAGTATTACCTGTCCTGAGACCAAAGGTGCTGAGGACGCTATGGTTATGCATGTCGATGATGAAGGCGACGTACAAGTCGTTGACCAGGTCGACCAGGCTGAACTCACAGATACACCTGCCGATAATGAGTTTATCTTTGATGCCGATAGTTTTCCCGTTTTTGCTGTTGTCGGAACAACGATGGAGAAGACCGTGCTGGCCTCTGATGGGCATAACTATAAGGTTTCCGTAACCTGTGGAGCCGATGCAGGCATTCCCGAAGGAGCGGAGCTGATAGTCTCCGAAATTCTCCCGGAGGATCCGCAGGACGCTGAGCGTTCTGGCGGATCTGACGATGAATCAGCCAGTGTTAAAACCTATAGTAAATACGTATCAAATATGGAAAACGCGCTTGGATTTAAAAAAGGAAGCGCAGTCTATATCCGCCTGTTCGATATTAAGATTGTCGATAAATACGGAGAGAAAATCCAGCCAGCAGAAGGTACGACCGTTGACGTAAAAATTGAATTGGCTGACGCTCATAGCGCCGGTCTTAGTGTCGTGCATTTTGCTGACGGGGCAGAGAACGGGGATGTGGTGGAGACTACTACATACGACTCTGAAGATGGGCAGACTATTAGCTTTGCGGCGAATGGATTTTCAATCTATGCGATTACAGATGATCCGGGTGATAACGCTCGTATCGGCTACCGCTTCTGGTACAACGACGGCACACAGAATGTCCTTCTGTCAACACAGTATTTCCGTTATAAAGATGTTCATCCGACAGGCGAAAGCACCACGGCGCTGACGATCAACGAGCCGGGCATTCCGGGTATTGAAAGCACCACCTGGAACCGTATATTCAGAGGCTGGAGCAAGACAACTTTTAATGATGATGATAGCAATCTGGTAACGGTGGAAAACCTTAATACTGAGCTGACCGGATTGGCAGAAAGCGATTATACAGAGGGCACGTTTACAGATCTTTATGCCAACCTTAAAGATGTATATTACGTGACCTATGTGGATGTGAATCCGAACAATGTTCTTGCCACGGAAATTGTCCCGAAAGCAGAATCTGGAGCTACTGTTTTTGACGTTAAGCCGGAGTCGCAGCTGCGCCCTACAATTGATTCGGACACTGTTCTGGAGGGCTGGTATGATATCAATGATCCTGATACGGTGTATACTCCCGGTCAGGAAAACGTAGTTGTCGATAAAAATGTTACGCTTTATCCGAAAATAGAAGGCGGATCCTGGCTGATTTTCGATGATAATGACCTCGTGGATGACGGCAATGGCAATTTGGTCAGCGGCGGCGCAAGTTTTACTCCACCTGCGTTCTACCTGGATGAGGTAACCCAGAAACCGGGTGATCCTGTCTGGGCAGGATACGAATTCGGCGGCTGGTATACTGACCGGGAATGTACAACTCCTTTCACCTTCGGCGGAACCCTTTCCCATGACACAACAGTTTATGCAAAATGGATTCCCTCGGCGTCACAGTGTCGAGTCATTATATGGAAACAACGCACTTCTGACAGCCCGGATGCTTCGGATGCTGAGAAAACCTATGATTACGTGACCAGCTATTTAGATGAGAGTGTAGTAACGGGGGAGACAGTAACCCTTGATGCATCCTATAAGAACATCTATGGAAATAACGGTACGTCAACCGATAACGACAAAGGATATTTTGTTTACAATGCAGACAGAACAGATCAGTCTGTTGTAGTAAAAGCTGATGGAAGTTCCGTGCTGAATGTATATTATGACCGGAAACCGGTAACACTGAATTTCTATACCTGGGATTATGGCTATACCCCTGCCACAAATAATAACGGAACCCAGTACGGCTTGGTTGATGGTCAGTATGTTCAGTTGACAAGGAGTGGGAATAATCCAAATTATAGATGGACATATGTCACAGGAACAGAGTATATATATAATCTTTATACCGGAAACAATACGGGTGATTACTATATTCCTGATGGAAATGGAGGTTATACGCAGGTACATCTTTACAGGAATAATAATAGATGGTATCGGACGCGTACGGGATCGTGGTGGAGTGGATATTCCTATTCAAACGAATATACAGGGAATGTATATACGCAATCTGAGCAAGATATTACAGCTACTTACACTGGAACACGTTATACTCGAAATAATAGGCGTTCCTGGCAGGTTTACGAAACCATGACAGGGCTGTACGGCTCCACATTTGCCCAGAACAGCTATT
>CADCPK010000439.1 GCA_902803215.1 uncultured Lachnospiraceae bacterium | reverse complement strand
CCGCATAAAATAAGGCAAAACGCGGCATAAGCTGGCAAAAATTCGCATGATAAAAATTTTATTCATTTGCCACGGCAATATCTGCCGGTCACCTATGGCCGAATTCATCTTCAAGAAGATGGTTGATGAGCGTGGCCTCGCCTCACAGTTTGTGATCGCATCTGCTGCCACCAGCACAGAGGAAATATGGAACGGGATCGGAAACCCGGTTTATCCACCCGCGAAGGCGGAACTTCGTAAGCACGGGATCTCCTGTGAAGGGAAACGAGCCGTGCAGCTAAAGAAGAACGATTACGATAAATATGATTTTATTCTGGGAATGGACAGTTATAATCGGAGAAACATGCTGCGGATATTAGGAAAAGATCCAAAGGGCAAAGTGAAGCTTCTGCTCGATTACTCCGATTCTCCGCGCGACATTGCCGATCCCTGGTACACCGGTGAGTTTACGACCACCTACAACGATATCGTAGAGGGTTGCGAGGCTTTTCTTGATTACCTTGAGAACGAGCGGCTGATCTGAGAAAAAGGCAAAGGAACACACGGGGTCGGGGAACACAAAAGGACCGTCCCCGTGTGTTCCCGAAGTTCATATTCTGAAAGCCAAAAGTTGTTTTTCTTTCTTCCGCGTATTTCTCCATATGGTATGATATAAACATATATTCATGACACAAGGAAGGAGCGGGCGAAGATGGAGCAGAATCTTAATATAAGCAATTGGATATGGACTCCCGGAGAGCGGAGGACTGACGAGCCCTGCATTGTATATTTCAGAAAACAGATTGAGAAAGCAGGCCCGCTGCGCATCTCCGCAAACTGCCGTTACAAATTGTACATCAATGGCCGGTTCGTGCAGGAAGGCCCGCAGAAAGGCTGCCGTGAGACTGCTTATGTGGACAAAGCGGATATCGGAGAATACTGCACAGAAAAAATAAACACCATAGCGGTGGAAGTTCTCTACTACCCTGAAAATGCAGACAAGCGGAACGACAGCCTGTACTACAGCCCTTTTCCCTGCCTGTATGTGGAAGACACAGGTGCCGGTAAAGAGGCGGACGCCAAAACTGGATGGAAATGTCGTAAAGCAGAGCATATCTCATTGTCCCGCGAACCTTTTGATCCGGCTCCGATCTGCGGCGCCGAGACCGTCTCGGAATGTGAAGAAGTTGCCGGCTGGAAAGAGAGCGGCTATAATGACAGCCTGTGGGATGACGCTAAGCCGTACACATTTTTCGAAGTGAATAAACCGGTCGCTCCGTTCGCACTTACGGAGAGGACGATTCCTCCTATGGAGCACAGGCAGCAGTCCTTCCGCGAGGTGGTCTGTGTCAGAGAATCGGCGGGGAGAAAAAAAGAAGAGCTGTTTACAGAGTGGCAGAGGATGCTGACAGGCCAAGCGCCTGTGGAGCTGCCTGCGAACACGACGCACATAGTAGAACTGTCGGCGGGGGAGGAGATGTGCGGCTACCCATCCCTCTATATGGCAGGCGGAAAAGGTACAAGAATAGAGATCCTGTATGCAGAGGCTTACGGAACGGAGCAGCCGGACGTGCAGACGCCCATCGGCCCACGTCACATGCCGCCTAAGAAAGGCGACCGAACGGATTTTAAAAACGGCAGCCTGCAGGGAACCTTAGATGTGTACTCGGTGACAGGCTATGGCACAAAAGAAAAACCGGAGGTATATACACCATTCCTTTTCAGAACCTTCCGGTACATCCGGGTGAGGGTCACCACAAAAGAACAGGGCATGTCTCTCCTCAAATATGACTATCTCTCCACCGGATATCCTCTGGAAGTCAAAACGCATCTGGTCACCTCGGATGACAGCCTGAACAGAATATGGGACATGTCACTCAGAACGCTGAAAAGATGCATGCATGAGACCTACGTGGACTGTCCTTTCTACGAACAGCTTCAGTATACGATGGACTCCCGCGCGGAGATCCTTTTCACCTATGCCGTGGCAGCGGATGATCGCCTTGCAAGGCAATGTATTGAAGCTTTCCGTAGAACACAGCGAACCGACGGGATCCTTCAGGCATCCGCTCCGGCGGAGAGCGTAAATGTGATCCCGGGCTTTTCCATATTTTATATACTGATGCTGCATGACCACATGATGTACTTCGGGGATAAAGCACTGATCAGAGATCATTTCGGATGCATGGATCGGGTGCTCGAATATTTTCACAGCCACTTGACCGAAAAAGGTCTGGTAGGAAGTGTGGGCGGTGTTCTCTTTCAACATAAATACTGGTCTTTCATTGACTGGTGCGAGGAGTGGGACGCGACGATCGGTGTCCCCGGCGCCGCAATTCAGGGAGATGGATCGATAACCATGGAGAGCCTCCTTTATCTGTACGGTCTCACAAAAGCTGCAGAGCTGGCAGATTATATAGGAAGAGACGGAATCGGAGAGGAATACCGGAAACGCGCCGAGGCACTCCGTGAGGCGCTCCTGAAACATTGTACGGGGAAAGAAGGCCTGATTCAGGATGGCCCGGGGCTTGAACTTTACAGCACGCATTGTCAGGTCTGGGCGGTGCTTAATGACCTGGTATCCGAAGAACAGGGCCGCAGTAATCTGAAAAAGACATTTGGCGTACAGGGGATTCCGCAGTGCTCGGTTTCGATGAGTTTTTATCTTCTTCTTGCCCTGCAGATGACCGGAATGCTTGATGCCGCCGATAAAATGTGGGATATGTGGCGAAAAATGCTGGAGAATAACATGACTACCTGCGTAGAGAACTTTACCGATGAGAGGAGCGACTGCCATGCGTGGGGTGCTGTCATTCTCTACGCGCTTCCCGCAGTCTACCTCGGCATTCGCCCCACAAAACCGGGGTTTGCGGAGTACGAGCAGAAGAAAGACCTCGGACATATAGAGTGGATCAGGGGAGCGGTTGTGACACCGAAGGGGATGATTCGGATCGAATGAGTTCGCACAGGGGGACGCGCACACGGGGACGGTCCTTTTGTGTTCGCATCAAGGTGGAGAAGCACATAGTGCTTCTCCCCTTGAGGGGCGAACACAAAAGGATCGTCCGAGACCACTGAAAAAGTCTAAAAAAATAATAAAATAGCAAATAATAAAGAGAGATCCTATGGTATAATT
>CADCPK010000438.1 GCA_902803215.1 uncultured Lachnospiraceae bacterium | reverse complement strand
GTTAATTTTTGTAATAAGTGTGGTGCACCGGTAAAAAAGCCGTCCGGTGAAAATGCCAAAGGTCCGAGGCCACAAAGAATAGTTTCTGATAAGCAAGTCGGTAATAAAAAACCTCAGCGGGGTCCTGCTAAAAGAGTGCGCAAAAAGCCCCGAAAAAAGAATCACGCTCTTCTTATAGGCGGATTGATTGCCGCGGTAGTTGTATGCATCGCTTTGGGAGCAGTACTGATTATTAAGCCTTTAGCCAAGAGGAAGTCTGTTCCGGCAGTCCAAGAGGAGAATAGTGCAGCAAGTACGAGTACGACAGAGGCAGCGGCTCCGGTTTCGTCAGGAGATGGTCCGGTGTTTGCTCCTGAACTTATTAATTCTCTTCCCTCTGTAAATATTATTGAGACATTGGATGGGTTGACAGAAAATGATCTTAATGCCAGGTATGCTATTTTGAATTACGATGACGGCACAGCACAAGTGGGCTTTTTCCTGGAAAACACATCTGACCGTGTGATCAAATATACCTTCCTGCAAAAATATGACGATTGGGTGGAAATGAACTATGGCGATGTTGTGCCGGGAGAAATCATCTTCACCGTGAGTACTGCAGCAGACCCAAATGGTATGCCGGCCAATATGGCGCTCAGAATTGAAGGATTCGATGCTCAAAAGTATATTCAGGAGGTTGATCATCAGGACGAGGATCATTATAATCGCCATATTCAGCAACGAAGTGAGTGCAGCCGTATTACTTCGACAGGCTGTACGAGAATCACTCCTGAGGATGAAAAAAGCAAGCTTAAGATTAATCTGGTCGATGAAAACGGAGATGCCGTTACCGAGGAAGAAAAGTTTTTGTCTGATTACCTCCAGCGCCTCCTGATAGGTTTCGACCAAGCCGGGAATGTCGTTCCCGGAACATATGCAGGCGGAGGTTACCTTATCACCATGGAAGATGGCCCCGTGACCGATCCCGTGTCTCAAAGTGTCGTGAAATATATGTTGGTGAATCGGACGTCGACGTTGTATTGACATTAACTTCCGGAGACATTAGTGTCACAGTAAAGAGTAAAACATGAAGCGTTTATGGAAAAGCTTTAGGTGGAACGAGGGACGGTTCCTCGTTCCAAAATGGGTGTTTCATTAATCGAAAATAATTATCCAATCGGGGCTGTGGTTATGGCTTTCTTCGTGACGGGGGAAGCTATAGCCACGGTCTTTTTCTTCAGCCATTATTTATACGAAAAACTTGGGTTATCGGTATAGAATATAATTTTACCGATGTCATCCCTGCAACCACAGGAGCATTGCGTCGTTAATACAACTGTAAATCACCACCTCTCAAATGTCGAAATTTGCGATGAAAACTTCTTGCTTTAGCAGTCTTTAAAGTCTTACAATGAAAATAGTAGAGGGATTGGTACCATGGACAGTCAGACATTTTTGGAGGGAATTAAGATGTGGAACAGAACTACTCACTGCACGCCGGTTCTTCTTCTATCAGCGGTTTTATTATTTGCTTCGCCGGTATATGCCAACAAACTGTCAGATGCGATGAGCTCCGACACGTGGCATAAGGAAGCGGATGAACTGCTGCTGGAAGAAGACGGCACACTGCGGCGTGATGCGGAAAAACAGGTGAAGAAAGCCTGGAAAAAGCTGAAAGAAGCAGGGAAAGAGCGCTTTCGTCTGGCCCTTATAGTTCAGGCGTACACAGAGAAAGGCTTTGACGTTGACCTTGCAGGGAAATATGCGGATGACGCTCTGCTCACAACGGATTATGAATCGATCATCATGAACAGGGATGACGCGGATAATACGGATGACACGGATATGGTTGAATCTGACACGTCTGACGGAGAGGAGACTTCCGGGCAGCAGGCTGCTTCTTACAAAGACGATACGTCTGCGGTTTCAGATTTGATTGCATGCCGCCAAAATGCTGAATTGAGTGAGATTTTTGCCCGTATCCTGGAAACGACAGACGGGACAAAACGAATAACAGTTATGATGGAAGAGATGGGAGAGGTGCTTCAGGGGGAAGAATTGGAAAATGTGCTTCCTTATGCATTGCAGGCGGAGAGTGCCGATTGGGACGGGGCGTATCTTCTTCATCAGGTCTGGGTTCCTGAACAGTCTCCCGCAGACACGGCAGCAGACTTATGTGCTTGGAAAGATGATGCGCAGAGGCTTTTGCTGCTCGAAGCTGCCGGGATGTCTTTCAGCGAACCGGATGAGATGCTGCAATATATCTCTTCCTGCGCACAGTTGGGCGAAGTGCCTTCAGCATGTTATCCGGAGGGAGTAAATCTTTCTCTTGATCTTTCCAAACTGAATCAGAATTCCGTAAGTCGGGCGAACGTCGATCAGACAAAAATTCTGATTCTGAGCAGAAACGAGAGAACGCCGAGACCTTATGCCTATATCATTTCCGGGGTGTCCGGCGAGGAAAATCATCCGGACCCGGAAGATTGTAAGGTTCGTCTGGAGACAGAGTGGATGGATCAGATTCCTGCGGAACATCTTCCTTCTTCTTTTGACGAGGTTAATACGGTCCTGCTCATGGATAACCAGTATTTTGCCGACGGGACGATGACTGTGGAGAGAGAAACTTCGTTTGGAGAGAATACCGGCAGTTCCTCCACGGAGGACTATCAGCTGTACAGTGCCTTGCAGGTCAATTCGTGCTTTGACTGGCCGTCGCAGTCTCTGCTCTATTCTTATGGGGGTCACTATACGGCACCGCCGGAGGTTCCGGAGGAAGACAGAACGGATACATCCTACGGGTTTTCGATGATACCGGACATGGTTATGAAGTATTATAAGGCGGATATGGATCCGGAATGGGCCGATGAAAATATGCGGGAACATGTGAATGCCCTGTCGCTGCAAGGCTGGAGCACGGAGGTATCAGCCGAATCCGATAATATTTCAGATACCTCGGCAGCTGATTGGGATCAGATCCTTCAGGAGCTTTATCCGGGAAGGGCGGGATATCTAAATGAAGATCAGTTTTCGGTAGAGTTAAATCGGGACCGGATCACACTTGACTGGTCATCCTATGCCGGATCGGATACCTGTGACTGTTACTATATGTTATTCTGGAAGATTTCGGACGGGACCCGGTATTATTGGCAGAGCATTGCCCCCGGAGAGAGTACGAACTATACTTTCGGGGCTATGCCCGGCGTTACCTATGAGATCGGGATTTGGCAGGGTACACAGACACAGCCGCCTACGGACGGAAGCCTGGTATATTTTACGAAAGAAGTTGTGTTCGATGAGACTTCCATAGATCCCGCGGATGCAGGCGTGATTCTCAGCGGTGCTCTTATTCAGACGCAGACCGGTGATGAAAAAGTGCCGTTGGAAGGTGCGCTTGATCCGTCTGTGATTTCGCAGGACGGAGCAGATGTGTGGTTCAGTGTTTATCTGGAGCCTGTTGATGGCAAGGAACGAGACGAGCGGCTCACGTACTGCCTGTTAGCACCGGATGGGCGCGTCTACTATTCGTGGTATGATATTTCCATGAAGGGCAATCAAGTCCTTTACAATCTGAGTATCCGCAACTTGCTGCTGCAGAACAGTGAAGATATGGGGGGAAGTGTCGAAAGCGGGGAGTGGTCGGCTTTTGCATCGATTGATGGGGTTATTATTGTAAGAGAAGTTTTTTCGATTGGTTAAGCAATGTGGAACGAGGGACGGTTCCTCGTTCCACAATGGGGCATTCGTTAACTTCGGATGATACAGAAATAACTCATTCAGAGATACGAGAGGACGGTACGGTAGGAGAAGTATTATTATTATGGGAATAATTATGACCAATAAGAACGCCCGCATTTTCTGTAAGCAAAACCTGCAGAAAATGCGGGGGTTTAACTTTTTTGAGGCAAATAAGGGTGTTTGCGTCAAGTGCCACAAGTAAAAAATGCGGATTGCCGCAAAAATTTCACGTAATATGCTTGCTGTATTCATCCGCCTAATGCTATAATGATTAAAAAAATGCGGACGCCGCAAAAAATTCCACGGAGGTCTTTGTAATGCAATATGCCAGAAAGCAATATATGGACCGGTTGATTCAAAAAAAGGACAATGGACGGATCAAGGTCATCACGGGACTCAGACGTAGCGGAAAGTCCTACCTTCTCTTTACTCTTTATCGTCAGTACCTCCTGGAAAATGGAGTGGGAGAAGATCGGATCGTAGGACTCGCCCTGGATGAGATCGATAACGTGAAATACCGTAACCCCTTTGAACTGGACAAGTTTATAAAAGAGAGGATGCCGGATAAGGCTAAACGCTATTATGTGTTTATCGATGAAATTCAGTTTGTCACCGAAGTTCCAAATCCGTATGTTAATGATCCGAATGAGAAGATCACCTTTATTGATGTCATACTTGGGCTTATGAGGCTTCCAAATGCGGATATTTACGTGACAGGCAGCAACTCTAAAATGCTTTCCTCCGATATCATCACCCAATTCCGCGACAGAGGTGACGAGATTCGTGTTAATCCACTCTCATTCGCAGAAGTATATGCGCAATACCAGGGAGATAAGCGTGGAGCATGGCGTGACTACTACACCTACGGCGGCATGCCATTGGTGTGGACGATGGATTCACATGAAGAAAGAAGCCGTTATCTTCGAGAGTTGTTTAGTCGCACTTATATTAAAGATGTCCTTGAGCGATATCAGGTGAAAAATGATGCGGAAGTTTTGGAGATCCTTCTGAATGTGCTTGCTTCCGGTATCGGCTCCCTGACCAATCCAAGCCGGCTGTCAAACACGTTTGCAAGTGAGCGGCAGATTAAGCTTGCACCGGATACTATTGACAAATATATCAGGTTTTTCATTGAAGCATTTCTGATTCAGAAAGCAGAACGATACGATGTGAAAGGGCGGAAGTATATCAAGACGCCTGCCAAGTACTATTATTCGGATCCGGGGCTTCGGAATGCGCGACTTGGCTTCAGGCAATTGGAAGAAACGCACCTGATGGAGAATGTTCTCTACAATGATCTGGTACGCAGAGGTTTTGATGTGGATGTAGGTGTGGTCGAGCAGAATCTAAGGGACGCTTCAGGTAAGAAAATCCGCAAACAGCTGGAAGTTGACTTTGTAGTAAACCGAAGCGATGAGCGATACTATATTCAGTCAGCGTTATCCATTGACGATCCGGACAAGAAGGAGCAGGAGATTGCCTCGCTGATCAGAATACCTGATTCATTCAAGAAAATTGTAGTTGTCAAAGACTATATAAAACCGTGGCGGGACGAAAACGGAATTCAGTATGTAGGGATCGAAGATTTTCTGCTGGATGAGGGCCTCATTTCTAAATAAAGAATACTATTGTGGCTATGGCTTCTTTTCTCCGTATACCGTCTATTTTGTTCTGAGTGGATTGGTTGAAACCATATTTGTATGATGATATAATTAAAGTGGTGAAACGGGGAAGGTTCCTCGTTCCAAAAAGATGTTTCATTTGCATTATTCTCCGTTAACAAGCAAAACCATCCGGTGACGAAAGTTGAAAAGAGGGAATCAGGGTAATGCTTGTTTCGATGTGTGTATAAGTAAGGAAGGTAATGGACAAGAGAAAATGAAAGAGCAAATAATGCTAACAAGTTTGTCTATAAAAAAAGTGCGTCATCTTCACGATATCCGGATATGTATTTGCTGGGATGATGAGAATAAAATAAGGCATCTGCTGTTGACGGGAAAGAATGGTAGCGGAAAAACAAGCTTATTAGAGGCGTTGGCCACTTATTTGAGGAATATAAGCCGAGATAAAGATTTTTTTAAAAAGTATGTACATCTTGAAAATGACAAAAAGTCACTCGGTAGGCAGACAAATCCTGATTCTGCTAAGGAGACACGTGATCGGGTCGATTATTGGAAGAAAGTAATAGAGAAGAATGAGGCGGGAATCTCTGCCGAATTCAATTGTAATCCAAACGAACTGTTTGATGATTTTGCAGAAGGAAAGTTTGTATTGGCCTTTTTCAAAGATAATAGAGTTTTTGAGGCTGATGTATCGGAGCATGTAGAAAAAACTATATTGAAAAACCAGTATTCGATAGAGGAAGAGCCTCGAAAGATTTTTATTAAGCACAGTCATTTAGATTTCTGTACATATGAATTTGGGGATTTCTGAGGCCTTTTACCCTCTGACTCCATCAAATTCGTAGCAGATATG
>CADCPK010000437.1 GCA_902803215.1 uncultured Lachnospiraceae bacterium | reverse complement strand
AGCAATGAAAGCAGCAGTTGTTGTAGCAAACGAAGATGTACAATATCAGGAGATCCCGGAACCTGAGGTAAAAAAAGGCTGGGTAAAGATCAAAGTAAAAGCTTCGGGCATCTGCGGATCCGATGTTCCCAGAGTGCTTTACAACGGAGTACATTTTTATCCGATCGTTCTCGGACACGAGTTCTCGGGTGACGTGGTAGAAGTCGGCGAAGGCGTGACAAAGGTTAAGGTCGGCGACCGTGTGTCCGGTGCTCCGCTTATCCCGTGCATGAAATGTGACGACTGCCAGAAGGGCAATTTCTCGCTCTGCAAACATTACAGCTTCATCGGTTCCCGCGAGAACGGAAGCAACGCGGATTATGTGGTGATCCCGGAGCAGAACGCTGTTCCTTTCGATCCTTCCATCCCCTACGAGCAGGGCGCTATGTTTGAGCCATCCACCGTTGCTCTGCACGGACTGCTGCAGAACGATTATCAGGGCGGACGCTGCGTGGCTATCCTCGGCGGCGGGACCATCGGTATGTTCACCATGCAGTGGGCAAAGATCTTCGGCTCAAAGAAGGTAGTCGTATTCGATATCAGCGACGCAAGACTCGATCTGGCCCTGAGACTGGGTGCGGATGCGGTGATCAACACCAAAAAGGAAGGCTTTATGGAAGAAGCCATGGCACTTACGGACGGCAAGGGATTCGAGTTCGTGTTCGAGACCGCAGGCCAGGTTCCGACCATGCAGATGGCCTTCGAGCTGGCTTCCAACAAAGCTCATGTCTGCTTCATCGGTACTCCCCACGCAGACCTTTCCTTCACACCGAAGATGTGGGAGAACATGAACAGAAAAGAATTTAAACTGACCGGATCCTGGATGTCCTACAGTGCACCGTTCCCGGGAAAAGAATGGGACCTCACCGCTCACTATTTCGCTACGGGACAGCTTAAGTTCGACCCTGCATTTATCTTCAAAAAAATGCCGATGGAGAAGGCTGCCGAGGCATTCGAGCTCTATAAAGTGCCGGGACAGGTACAGGGAAAAATACTGCTGATGAACGAAGAGGCGTAAAACATGATACTTACAGTAACCGCTAACGCCGCGATCGATAAAAGATATGTTCTGGAGCGCTTTGGCGTCGGGAACGTAAACCGGGTCAAATCCTGCCAGGCAAACGCCGGCGGTAAAGGCATCAATGTCGCCCGTGTGGCTTCGATCGTCGGAGAAAAAATGACAGCTACCGGTTTTCTCGGCGGACATGCGGGCAAATTCATCTCGGAGAGAGTGGAAGCCCGCGGGATCAAAAGTGATTTCGTCTGGTGCAACGGAGAAAGCCGGACATGCATCAATATTTATGATGAAGTTAAGGGCGAGCAGACAGAATTCCTGGAGCCCGGCTTCGAAGTGACACAGGAGGACTGCAAGGCGCTGGTCGATAAGTTTGCATCTATCCTCCCGGAGTGCAAGGTCGTGACGATATCCGGCAGTACACCGAAAGGTGCCGGGTCAGGCCTCTACAAAGATCTGATCACACTCGCGGAGGAGGCCGATAAGCCTGTGATCCTCGATACGTCGGGAAAGCTTCTGGAAGAGTGCCTTGCATCAAGACCCACGATGATCAAACCGAACATCGATGAGATCAGAGCCCTGACAGGGCGTCCGATGAACACCCGCGAGTCGATCCTCGCTGCGGCAAAGGATCTGCACCACGAAGGGATCCGCATCGTCGTCATCTCGCTTGGTGCCGATGGGTCGCTGGTGTCATGCGATGAGGGCGTGTTCAATGTCAAAGTGCCGAAGATCGATGCGGTGAACACGGTAGGCTGCGGCGATTCGATGATCGCGGGCTTTGCCGTGGGCATCTCGAGAGGGCTCCCGATCGAGGAGACGATCAGATTGGCAAGCGCGGTTTCCGCTGCAAATGCCATGAGAATGGAGACGGGATTTGTGGTGATGGACGATGTGAATACTCTGCTGCCGCAGATCGATATCAAAAAAATACGTTGAGATTTTACTTCCCGGGGAGCAGCGGCCGTAAAAAGCCTTTGTTCCCCGGAAAAATGGAAAAGTCCGGTACGGCGCCCGGAATGAGGACGGCGTGACCGTGAATAAGACATGAATTGTCCCCTGAGGTTAAAATCGTGCCTGCTGCGGTAGATAAGCGAACCGGATCAGCTCTTTGTCGGGCCCCTGTATGGTGAAGTATTTCATCTCATATCCCGGAACCTGTGAATCATGTATCTCATCATTAAGCGTGTTCAGATCGCGGGAGCATACGAAATCGTACGCGCCGTCGATATCGTTCACATCGATCGCAAAGTGGTCGATCGCTCCTTTTTCCGCGCAGGCGTTGTCGTCCTCGCGTATCTCGAGCAGAAGATCGCCCAGCTTAAGAAGGTTGACGAGACGTCCGGTTTCGGGATCCTGCGCGGTGTGAACCACGTCAAATCCAAGTTCTGTGTAGAAGATGAGAGATTCGGTCATATCACGGGTGGGGATTCCGATGTGACGGAGTCCGGTTGCAAAATCGGTCATTCGCATAATTATCGCCTCTTTTCTGTTATGATACCGGAAACCTGAAAGGCGTATCGCCATGCAGATCCGGAACTCTCACAATCATAACACAAAAGCAGGTTCAAGTCAGCAAAAAATGATATGTTTGGCTGTGTCTGTTTAACGCATTAAGACACTGAACAGTAATGATAATTGTTTCACAATTGAAGTAAAAAAATACCGATTCAGACAAGCATTATTCACAAAAACAGTTGACAAATAACCGGGCTTGTAGGATAATGTCAAATAGTGAAACGTTTCGTTTTTTCTTTGCTTTAACGACATTTCACAATTCCCGGATTTCTTCAGGAGTCATGCCGGGGGACAATATATTTAGCGGGAGGTAAGAACTTGGAAAACATCAAACAAAACCCAATCGTTAAGAAACTGGGATTTAACCGGATCATCCTGTTCTGCATACTGGTACTCCTCTATGCGGCATTTTCGGCTATCATCCCCGGCTTCGCGGGAATGGCTCGTATCATGAGCATTCTGAACTATGTGTATTTCCTGGGCTTTCTGGCCCTCGGCGTAACCTTCGTTATCGCAACAGGCGGAATCGACTTCTCCATCGGACCGGTCATGTTCTGCTGCGCGCTTATGGCAGGCTACTCGCTGAACACTTATAAGATTCCGGTCGCCGCTGCTCTGATCATGAGTATCGTGATCGGCTTCTGCTTCGGCCTGTTTAACGGCTGGCTGGTAGCATTTGTCGGTGTTCCCCCGTTTATTGTTTCCATGGCATCCATGAATATTGCAAAAGGCCTCGGGTCGGTGTTCACCAAGACACAGTCCGTCAGCTGGCCGCAGGCCAACGATCCGGACGGACGCGGATGGTTCCGCGGCCTTGTCAAGGTAGGAAACATTCCCACAGGTCTGATCATCTTTGCGATCTTTGTCGTAATCCTGTTCATTCTGATGAACAACACCAAACCGGGAAGATATATTCTTTCCCTCGGCAGCAATAAAGAAGCTGTTCGTCTGTCGGGCGTCAATGTCCGTAAGTGGCAGATGCTTGCTTACGTGATCTGCGGAACGCTCGTCGGTATCGCTGCGATCTTCTTCGTCAGTGCCTATACGACTGTACAGCCGGGCCTTGGCGATACATACAACAACGAAGCAATCGCTTCCTGCGTCATGGGCGGTACTTCCATGGCAGGCGGTCTCGCTTCCATAGGCGGAACCGTTATCGGCGTATTCGTCATCTCGCTCCTTCAGGAGGGCATCATGGCTCTTCGTATGACCAAGGAAGTTCAGATGATCATCACCGGTCTTATCGTTATCGTATTTGTGTACGCTGACGTTTCGGCCAGACGCCGTAAAAACTGATGAAAGGAGAAGGAAAAATGGGCGAAGTTATTTTAACAATGAAAGGCATCGACAAATCCTTCCCCGGCGTACATGCTCTGGACCATGTCGATCTTGAGCTCAGAAAAGGCGAAGTACACGCTCTGATGGGCGAGAACGGTGCAGGAAAATCCACCCTGATGAAAGTTCTTACCGGTATCTATACAAAGGACTCCGGCACCATCACTTTCGAAGGAAGAGAAGTCGAATTCCATAATACACATGAGGCACAGGAAGCCGGTATCGTCATCGTTCACCAGGAGCTGAACATGGTCGGCGACCTTACCGTTGCACAGAACATCTTCATCGGCCGTGAGTTCAAAAAAGGCATCATGATCGATGATAAGAAGATGATCGCAGAATCCCGCAAGCTGTTCGACGAGCTTCACATCGACATCGACCCGCGTGCAAAGATGAGCGATCTTACCGTAGGTAAGCAGCAGATGTGCGAGATCGCGAAGGCTATCTCCCACAAAGCAAAGGTCATCATCTTCGACGAGCCTTCCGCAGCTCTTACCGAGAAGGAGATTGAGGACCTGTTCGTCATCATCCGTGACCTCCGTGCGCAGAACCTGGGTATCATCTACATCTCCCATCGTATGGACGAGATCAAGGTGATCACCGACCGTGTTACGGTCATGCGAGACGGCGGTTATGTAGGAACACTGATCACCGATCAGTGTACAAAGGAAGACATCATCAACATGATGGTCGGCCGTGTCATTTACGAAGATCCGAAGACCCACAGCATGGTTCCGGAAGGAGCTCCCGTAGTGCTTAAGGTGGAACACTTAAACGCAGGCAAGATGGTGCAGGATGTCAGCTTCGAGCTTCACAAAGGCGAGATCCTCGGCTTCTCCGGACTGATGGGCGCGGGCCGTACCGAGACCGCAAGAGCACTGTTCGGTGCAGATCCCAAGACCGGCGGCGACATCTACATCAACGGACAGAAAGTTACCATCAACTCTCCGGAAGATGCGGTCAGGCACGGTATCGGATATCTTTCCGAGGACCGCAAGCGTTACGGTATCGTTGTGCAGAAGACCATCACCGAGAACTCGACGATGGCTACTCTCGATAAATATACCAAAGGTCTGTTTATCAACAAGGCTGAAGAGAAGAGGGTTGCCGAGCAGTATATCAAAGAGCTTGCAACCAAGACCCCGAGTGCAGATGAACTGGTAGTTAACCTTTCGGGCGGCAATCAGCAGAAGGTCGTCATCGCAAAATGGCTGGTTCGTAACTGTGATATCCTTATTTTTGACGAGCCGACAAGAGGTATCGACGTCGGTGCCAAGAATGAGATTTACAAGCTGATGAACCGTCTGGCAGCGGAAGGCAAATCCATCATCATGATCTCGTCGGAAATGACAGAGATCCTCCGAATGAGCGACCGGATCGTTGTAATGTGTGAAGGCAAGAAGACCGGAGAGATCCGTATCGAAGAAGCTACACAGGAAGCGATCATGGATAAAGCTACTCGAGACATCAAATAGGGGGTTAGAAGATGACGAAGAAAAAATCAATTTTTACTCAGGAAGTAATCGTTGGAATCGTTCTGGTCGCCCTGTATTTGCTGTTCAGGACCATCAGTGCCGATTTCGGTAAGTACACTACTTTCCTGAGCATGATGGATATCTCTTACTATTACGCACTTATGGCTATCGGTGTAGCGTTCCCGCTCATCACGGGCGGTGTCGATCTTTCGATCGGTACCGGAATGATCTGCTACGCTCTGGCAGGCGGTTTCCTTATCCGCCAGTATGGCTGCCCGACAGGTCTGGCTATGCTGATCTCCATCCTTTTCGGCGTGGCTATCGGTCTTGCCAACGGCATATTTATTTCCCTTATGGGACTGCCGCCTTTCCTGGCAACGCTGTGTACCTGTATGATCACCAGAGGTCTGGGCTCTGTTGTTACCGGTTCCTTCGCGGTTCCGTGGCCGACAGCAAAGCAGGACAACGGCTGGTTCCACTCCATCTTCAAGATCACTCTTGAGAACAAGACCAAGCTTCCGCTCGGACTTTTGTGGATCATTCTGCTGATGCTTGTCATGCAGTTTGTGCTTGCACACACAAAATTCGGACGTTATACGATCGCTATCGGATCGAACAAGGAAGCAGCTATGCTTTCCGGCATCAATGTCAAGTTCTATCACGTTATGGTTTATGTGGTCAGCGGTCTGTTCGCAGGTCTTGCTTCCATCGCATATGCTGCGGTTATCAAGACTGTTCAGCCGGGTACCGGCGCAGGTATGGAGCTCGACGCTATCGGCGGTGCCATCGTCGGCGGTGTATCGGCATCGGGCGGATACGGAACGATCTACGGAACCGTGATCGGCGCTTACGTCATCATTTTCCTTAAACAGGGTCTTCCGTACATCGGATTCAACGCGAATATGCAGCAGATCATCACCGGTTTCGTTCTGATCGGCGCTGTTGCGATCGATATCATTAAGAGAAAAGTGGTCAAATAAATAATCTAATTGTTTTTCCATCAGGAAAATCACCCCGAGAAGGGGGATTTTATAAAGGGACTCCAAAAAGGAAGGACTCCCGGTTACCAATCATTCATTAAAGGAGGAAACAGGGAATGATGAAAAAAGTTTTAGCAGCTCTTATTTCTGCAGCAATGGTAGCAAGCCTCGGCGCAGCTCCGGCATTTGCGGAGAACCTTTCTGACACAACAGAGGGTATCGCACAGTTCGACGGCCTTACCGCAAACGAAGCTTATGATTTCCAGATCGTAGTTAAATCCTTCCAGTCCACCTACTGGCAGGCAGCCCTTCAGGGAATGGATCAGGCAGCGGAAGAACTCGGTGTTACCTATTCCGCACAGGGACCGGCTTCCGAGTCCGACATCGCAGACCAGGTTAACATGCTGAACAGTGCTATCAACGGCGCTCCCGCAGGTGTAGGCCTTGCAGCATGCGATACTTCTTCCGTTATGGAATCTCTTCAGGCGGCAGTAGATGCAGGTGTTCCGATCGTTGCATTCGATACCGGTATCGCAGACGCTCCGGAAGGCTCCGTAGTTTGCACAGTTGTTACAGACAACACAGCAGCAGGCGAAGTAGCAGCTGTTAATCTTTACGAAGCAATCAAAGATAAGCTTGGCAACGGCACCGTTCGTATCGGCGAGATCAACCAGGACAACTATGCTCTGAACATCCAGCAGAGAGGACTTGGCTTCATCAACAAACTCATCGAGCTTGCAAACGCTGACGGATACACCGTAGCTATGGAAGGTAACGAGTACTATGTAAACGAAGCAGTCGGCGCTGTTGAAGGCGATGCAGACATCATCCTTGAGGTTCGTGTACCGGCTCAGACAACAGTTGACCTTTGCTCCACAGAAGCAGGCACAATCCTTGACAAAGAGGACACCATCGCTGTATTCGGTTCCAACCAGACCGCAGCTGAGGGACTCCTTGTTGCTAACGACAACCGTGAAGTTCTTGGCGACACCGTTATCGGCGTAGGCTTTGACGCAGGTACCTCCATTAAGGCAGCTGTTGAAGACGGCACATTCCTTGGCGCTGTTACACAGTCTCCTCTGATGATGGGCTACTACTGCATCTATGCTCTTACCGCAGCAGCTAACGGACAGGAACTCATCGATGTTCCGACCGATGGCTATTGGTATGATGCATCCAACATGGATGACGAAGCAATCGCTCCGAACCTTTATGACTAATTATCGTGCAGGTAACTGAGACGATACGTTAAAAGGTAATATAAAAGAAGCCGGTTCGTTTGAACCGGCTTCTTTTATGTTGTTTTGCAGGTGTTTCGGTTGTTGGGAAAAGCAAAACTTATAATTACGCAGGCAGATATATTACAGAATGATAATCCCGGATGGCTGTATCCAGCACGATATGCTCTTTTGGAGACGAGACTTTTTCCTTTCTTTCATCTGTCCTTCTCAGCAAAAGTCTTACGGCCTCTGAGGCAAGCTTCTCCAGCGGCTGAATGGCGACCGTGATCTGCGGCCTGAGGACATCGGTGATGAGCAGATTGTCAAAACCGACCAGCGAAAAATCTCCGGGATAGCTGAAGGAAGAGGTGTTTATGGCCATCACTGCACCGATCAGGATCTCGTAATTGGACAGAAAGACCGCTGTCGGAGGGCAGGAGAGCGAAATAAGGTGGTTCATTCCCTCATAGCCGGAATGAATGCTCATATATTCGTCGACGACCATGTATTCATTGGGAACCGTGAGTCCGGCTCCGTTCATCGCATCCAGAAAACCGCAAAGGCGCTCTTTTCCGGTAAATTCATGGCGGGAACCGAGAATGGCGATACGGCGGTGATTATGATTTATGGGAATCTCGGTCAGCTTTTTCGCGGTTTCCCTGTTGGAGACAAGAATACTGTCAAAATCGCTGCCGTCAAAGGTACGGTCCAGACAGACGACAGGGATGCCGGCGTTGATTGCGGGTTTCAGCACGCTCTGATCGTCGGAAACCGGCATGATCACGATTCCGTCGACATTTTTCTGTACCATAGAAAGAACATTCTGACGTTCCGCTTCGGGGCTTTTGTTGGAATCACAGATCATCATCGCATAGCCCTGCTCCCTCAGATACTGGCCCATATAGCGGAGAAGCGTTCCGACAAAATGGTTTTCCACCGAGAAGACGATGACGCCCATAACACGGGTGCGGTTGGTCACCAGACTGCGTGCGTTTTCGTT
>CADCPK010000436.1 GCA_902803215.1 uncultured Lachnospiraceae bacterium | reverse complement strand
TGGCCGTTGTAAAGAAACGCCTGAACAAGAAGCTTTCTATTGAAGGAATCCTCATTACCATGGTGGATTACCGGACAAATTACGCGAAGGACATCACGGAAATGCTTCGAGAAAGCTATGGAGATACCGTCGGAGTGATGGATAGTTATATTCCGTTTTCTGTGAAGGTGGCCGAGGCCAGCGCGGAAGGAAGCAGTATTTACAGATATGCACCAAGATGTAAGGCGGCAGAGAGTTTTGAGAGGCTAACGAAGGAGGTTCTAGGGGAGTGAAGACAAGAGCGGGACAGAAAATCAGGCTGACAAGTGTGGAAGAACTGCTGGGTGTGACGAATGAAGAATCGGCAATGGATCTGGAAATCGCGAAGATCCGTCCGTTCAAGGACCATCCTTTCAAGGTGCTGGATGATGAAAAGATGCAGGATCTGATGGAAAGCATCCGGATCAACGGCATCCTCTCTCCCGTTCTGGTCCGGCCGATCGGGAATGACACCTATGAAATGGTCTCAGGCCACCGCCGGATGCATGCCGTGATTATGCTGGGAATGGATACCGTGCCGGCGATCATCAGGGAAATGACTGATGACGAAGCTGTGGTGAAAATGGTGGATGCGAACATTCAGCGAGAGGAGCTGCTTCCGAGTGAGAAAGCGTTTGCTTATAAGATGAAGATGGATGCGATGAGACGGCAGGGATTAAGAAGTGATTTAACTTCTGATCAAAATGATCAGAGGTTGGGTCAAACATCCAGAAAAATACTGGCTGAGCAAGTAGGAACGAGTGAAGCCCAGATTACAAGGTATATTCGACTGACAGAGCTGATCCCAGAATTACGTGATTATGTGGATCAAAAAAGGATACAGCTTACAGTTGGGATTGAAATCTCTTATATTGATCCGGAAGTCCAGAAGTGGCTGTTTGAGTATATCAAGGACAATGGTGTCGTGAAGCTGAACCAGATCACTCTTCTTCGTACTCAGCTGCAGACCGGTGCCATCACCCAGGCAAAGATGATTATGCTTCTGAATGACAGTCAGCCAGGAAAGGCGCCATCCTCCAAACTGACCTTTACAGAGAAGAAACTCCGAGAATATTTCCCTGCAACGTATACGACCACAGAGATGCGGAACATCATTGAGGATCTTCTGCAGGAATGGAAAGAACATCAGAAAATGGATGCCCCGGAAGACGAGGAGGTGTAATGGTCAATGGAATTCAATTACTATTATGGCTCCCAGGCGGATCAGTTCAGCTTTATCCGGATCCCGAAGGTTATGCTGACAGAGGAAACCTTCTCCTCCCTCTCCATACCGGCAAAGGTGCTGTACGGCGTTCATCCGAATGAAGAAGGGAACCGGCAGATCGCGGATTTTGTTTACAGAGAGTTGGGCAAAAAGAGCGCATGACAAAGCGCTCTTTTTTACCGGGAGGAACGGAGATTCATTCGGTATTCACGCGGTGTTGCGCCGTACTCTCTGGCAAAATGTTTATAGAAGTGTGTTCTGTCAGTAAAACCGAGCTCCTGTATGATTTCAGAGACCGTTTTTGTGGTGTTGCCTAATAACCAGGCTGCCCTCTGCATTGTAAAGGAAATGCCGTATTCAAAGGTGCTCAGTCCCGTATATTTCTGGACAATGTGGTTAATGTAATTCCCGGAATAGTTTAGCTTCCGGGAAAGCTCGCAGCGGCTGATTCTCCCGTTTGTCTGCTCCATCAGGTGTGTAATATCGGCGAAGAGCTTTCCTTCTGCCTTTGTACCAAGACGGATCGATTCCGTGAGGTAATAATCCGGCGTGTCAAGATAATGCAAAATCCGGTAAATGATCGCTTTAATAAACAGGGTACTCCCCGGCGCCGGGTTCAGCATGATGTTGGTAATTTCATCCAGTAAAGAATAGATATATTGCTTTATATTATGAACGTTCGGTTCGGGGATGAAATCAATATATTTTTTTTGAGAATAGCTGTCTGCTGTGAACTCATTTCTTAAAAAGTCGGAGAAGTCTGAGGAACGGGTCTGCTTTTCCGCCTGAAAATAATTGTCCTCTCCGTCTGTCAGGATCTGTTCCAGGAAGTTTCTTGAGATCGATAACGTCACGGTCTGGAAGCTGGTGTTGTATTCTTCGGTATGCCTTATGTTCTGGTTGATCAGGCAGCAGCTGTTTTCGGTGTATCTGTGACGCCTGTTCTCGATTTTCTGAAATAATTCCCCCTTCAAAACATATACAAGTTCATAGGTATCGTGCTGATGTAATGGGCGGTCCCGGACAACCTGCTCAAATTCCGCTGCGGATAAGACGGTATTCATGGTGAAATCCGGTGCCATCAGAGTCAGACGAAAGGGATTCTCCTCTTCTTTTTCATACCGGGTAAAGTTCAGGGAGAAAGGGGTGTTGATTTTAAAAAAGATATTCTGCTGCGGATTCAGATAGTTGTAGGGAGTTTTTATTGCCTGCAGATTCAATATATCTGCAGTTCCGCTGTCTGCGACACCGTTTGCGATCACACTGTAATAGGCCATTTCCCCTCCTGAGATGAGACTTGTGGCGATATTCCTGACTTACATTCACAAATATAATATAAATTCGGGGGAAAATCAACTGTTTAGCGGATAGGAAGACAAAAATGTATGATGTATATTATATACAGCAATCGAGACGAAGATTGTTGGGAAAAACAGGATTGGTATTACGCCGAGTTTGAGGTGAGGCAATGAAGATACAAAATGAGCCGGATTGTTTAGAACAAATGATTCAGGAGCACATGAAGCAGGAGCACAGGACTAAGGCCAGGAACTTCGATATCCTGAACAAAGCTGCCAAAAAAGGCCAGATCCTCTTTACCGGATCTTCTTTGATGGAACAGTTCCCTGTCGTTGAAATGACTATGGATATGGGACTGGACTACCTGGTTTATAACCGCGGCATCGGGGGAACCACCACGGATGACTTTCTGGAAAGGATCCATACGGTGTGTCTGGATCTGGAGCCATCCAGGCTTTTTATCAATATCGGGACCAATGATATTCATGACCGGTATCCGGAAGGGGAGAATTTTCAATCACATATCCTGCGGAACTACGGAAAAATCATGGATATGATAGCGGAGAAGCTTCCGGAGACAGAGGTTTACGTAATGGCTTTCTATCCCGCTAACCTTCATATGCCAAATGCAAATCCGATGACCACGGCGGCTTATGCCGCCAGAACCAGGAAGAACCTGGACATGATTAATGAAGCGGTCCGGGAACTTGCCTTATCCCACGGTTTTCACTTTATCAATGTCAACGAAGGCCTGACGGATGAGAAGGGAGAACTCAGGGAAGAGCTGACAATCGAAGGTGTCCATATGTATGCGAGCGGATATGAAATCGTACTTCGCAATCTTGAAAAGTATCTGAAGTAAAACAATCATAAATCACAAAAAGGAGAACCAAAAATGGGAAAGTCAAAAACGAAAAGTCCGGATCATGTGCCCTTCGGTAAGATCATTGCATGGGGAACGCGACCGATCGCGTTAGGTGCGGTCACGATCCTCACGATGTATTTATCACTTTACTGCACGGATACACTGAAAATGCCGGCGGCATTGGTGGGTTCGCTGCTGATGGCGAGTAAGATTTTTGATGGTATTACGGATCTTCTGGCCGGTTGGCTTGTAGATAATACCAACACCAGATGGGGAAAAGGAAGACCCTATGAGCTGTGTATCATTGGCGTATGGATCTGCACCTTTGCCATGTTCGCGGCATCCGACAAGTGGAGTCTGGCAGGAAAATCGGTTTGGCTCTTCATCATGTACACGCTGGTATTCTCCATTTTTTCGACATTGCTGAATACTGCCGAGACACCTTATATTATCCGCGCATTTCATTCACAAATGGCTGTCGTGAAAGTGGCTTCCTACAGCGGCATCTTTGTTACTATGGGCTCTATGATCGTTTCCATCACCCTGCCGATCGTGATCGGTTCCATGGGAAGTACGGCAGCCGGTTGGAGAAAACTGGTCAGCATGTATGCGATTCCGCTTGTCCTGATCGGTCTGGTCCGTTTCTTCTTCGTAAAGGAAGAGGCTGAGGTTGTGGAAGAGGCAAAGCCGGAAGAAAAAGTCGGCATGAAGGAGATCCTGCAGGCAGTCAGAACAAATAAATATGTATGGCTGATGAGCATTGTGTTCATGGTTCCCACACTTCTCACCAGTTTATCCGCCAATACATATTATTTTACATGGATTGTGGGCGACATAAAGAAGATGTCGATCCTGTCAATGCTTGGCCTGATCGGTCTGGTCCTGGTGCTCTTCTTCCCGACCCTGATGAAGAAATTTTCCGCAATGCAGATCATCGGATTTACGGCAGTTACTGCCATTGCAGGTTACGCGATCCTGTTCTTTGCGGGGAAAAATATGGGACTGCTGATTTTGGGCAGCGTCCTGATCGGATTTGTTTCACTTCCGACTTCTTATATGAAATCCCCGGTGATCATGCAGCTGTGTGACTACAACGAGATCAACGGGAATGCCAGAATGGAAGCCACCATGTCAGCGGTCGTCAATTTTATGAACAAGCTGGCCGGTGCCTTTGGCTCTTTCCTTCTGGGAATCATGCTTTCCATGGGCGGTTATGACGGAAACCTCTCAGTTCAGCCGGATAAGGCGCTGACCATGATCCGCATGATTTTCAGTGTTGTTCCCGCAATCTTTATGGTGATTGTTTTGATCTGCGTCTTTGCTTACCGTCCGCTGGACAAGCTGCTGGATGAGAGAAAGAAGGAAACGGTATGAAACAGGATTTTTTAGCAGGAGCAGCAACTGCTGCGCATCAGGTGGAAGGCAATAACATTCACAGTGACAACTGGGTTATGGAAAATCTGGAGCACGCTACTTTTAAGGAGCGGTCCGGGGATGCGGTTGATCATTACAACCGCTATGAGGAAGATATCAGGCTGCTGGCAAAAGCTGGCTGCAATGTCTACCGCTTCTCCATTGAGTGGGCCAGAATCGAGCCGGAAGAAGGGGCCTTCAGTGAGGAGGAACTGGATCACTACAGAAAAGTCATTGACTGCTGCATCGAGAATCAGATTGTACCGATCATTACCCTGCACCACTTTTCCAGCCCTGCCTGGCTGATCGGAAAAGGGGGCTGGTGCAGCGATTATGCGGCAGATGCATTTGCCTGCTACGCGGAATACGTAATGCAGAATCTGAACCGGAAGCTTCCGTATGTGTGCACCATCAATGAGGCGAACATGGGCTTCCAGCTGCACAAGGTTATTGAAGACATGATGAAGGCCATGCAGCGCGCGGGCAGTGTCCAGGTGGGTCTCAATATGGATATGGACGCCATGATGGTGGGCGTCAGGGAACAGGCGGAGGCTTTCGGATGTGATCCGGATCACATCCATACCTTCCTCGCACCCCGCAGCCTGGAGGTCTTTGTCATGAAGGCGCATCAAAAAGCCTGCGAGGCGATCAGGAAAGCAGCTCCTGAGACTAAGGTGGGACTGACCCTGTCCCTCTTTGACTACCAGGCAGAGGAAGGCGGCAGAGAGACCGCGGAGCAGCTGTGGTACGAAGATTTCCGCTTCTACCTGCCTTATATTCAGAATGATGATTTCCTCGGGGTACAGAATTACTCCCGCAAGATCATCACAGCCGATGGCCCTAAGGAGCCCGCTGCGGATGCACCGCTGACTCAGATGGGATATGAGGACTATCCCGCATCCATCGGCCATGTCCTTGAGAAGGTTTCACGGGAGTATTCAGGAGACCTGATCGTGACGGAGAACGGGATCGCCACGGATGATGACGAGAGGCGCTGCGCCTTTATCGAAGAGGCCTTTGCAGGGGTCAGGAGATGCGCGGAAAATGGCATTCCTGTGAAAGGCTACTGTTACTGGAGCCTGCTTGATAATTTTGAGTGGCAGGAAGGCTTTGCCAAAACCTTCGGGCTGATTGCGGTTGACCGCTCCACCCAGAAGAGATATCCGAAGAGGAGCCTGTCTGTTCTCGGAAAAATGAAATTGCAGATGAATGAAATATAAAAGTGCCGGCGCGGGATCCGGTCAGGAGGAAAACAGGATGAAAATGATCAATTTCAATCGCAGCTGGGAGTTTTGCCGTGAAGGAGAGGAAACTTCTCGGACTGTGACATTGCCGCATGACGCCATGCTGCATGAGGCGCGGCAGGCGGACGCGGAGAGCGGATCCGCCGGGGCATATTTCCCGGGAGGGGTTTATATTTACAGAAAAGAATTCGATGTGCCCTCTGAGTGGAAGGGACAGCAGGTTCTGATCCGCTTTGAAGGAATCTACCGGAATGCGGTGATTGCTGTAAACGGTGAGGACTGCTTTGAAATCGCAAACGGCTACACAGAGAGAAGCTTTGACCTCACAGAGCTGCTGCGGTACGGAGAGGCCAATGAAATCCGAGTCCGCGCTGACAATTCTAAGCAGCCAAACAGCCGCTGGTACAGCGGTTCGGGTATCTACAGGCCGGTGACTCTGATTGTGCTGCCGGAAACCCGGATCGAGGAGGAAGGCGTCCGCATCCGGACCCTGTCGATTGATCCGGCCAGAATCGAGATCGCCACAGCCCACAGGGGCGGCAGTGTGAAGGTGGAAATCCTGGACGGGTTGGACCCCGTGGCGGCTGCAGAAGGGGATCATGTGGAGATCCCCGTTCCCGGCGCCAGGCTCTGGAGCGCAGAACACCCGCACCTCTATGTATGCCGGGTGACGCTCTTTGATGGGGAGAGGGCTGTGGACAGCCGGGAGATTTCGTTCGGCATCCGGCGGATCAGCTGGAGCTCGAAGGGGCTTTTCGTGAACGGCGAGGAGACCCTGCTGCGGGGCGGCTGCCTCCACCATGACAACGGCGTACTCGGTGCCTGCACCTATGAAGAGAGCGAGTGGCGCAAGGTGCGCATCATGAAGGAACTGGGGTTCAATGCGATCCGCTCTTCCCACAATCCCTGCTCTCGCGCATTGCTTAGTGCCTGCGATTACTACGGCATGTACATGATGGATGAGACCTGGGACATGTGGTATCAGCATAAGAGCAAGTACGACTATGCGGACCGGATCCGCGACTTCTGGCAGGACGACATCCGCTCTCTTGTGAGAAAGGACTACAATCATTCGTCCGTGATCATGTATTCCATCGGAAATGAGATTTCGGAGCCGGCAAAACCGGAGGGAATGGAGTTTGCACAGAAGCTGATTGATGCGTTCCATGCGGAGGATCCGGACCGTCCCGTGACAGCAGGGCTGAACCTGATGATCGTCGCCAACGCGGCAAAGGGCAAGGAAATGTACAATGCCGAGGGCGGTATCAATAAGGATACGGCGGCGGATATCGGCGGTCAGGAGCAGGCTTCGGAGGAAACGTCCGGAGCGGATGCTGCAGGGGCTGGGGAGGAGGCTCCGCAGATGCCGGATTTCTCCAAGATGGACTCCACGATGTTCAATATGATCGCCATGCAGATGGGCAGCGGAATGAACCACTCCGCAGACGGTGACGACGCGGACCAGGCGACCAGCCCGATTCTGGATGCCCTGGATCTGGCAGGCTATAATTATGCCTCTGGTCGTTATCCTATGGAGGGGGAGAAGCACCCCAACCGCGTGATCTACGGAAGTGAGACGCTCCCTCCGGATCTGGCGGATAACTGGGCCATGGTGAAGGAATATCCATATCTGGTCGGTGACTTCATGTGGATTGCTTTTGATTACCTCGGGGAAGCCGGGATCGGCGCCTGGTCATATTCCCCCGATGCCATGCAGTTCGATAAACCCTATCCCTGGCTGATCGGCGGCGCGGGCGTGATCGACATCCTCGGAAATCCGGATGCTGAGGCCTATCGGAACCAGATGATCTGGGGAACGGACAGCGGCGTGAAAATGGCAGTAACCCCGGCCAATCATCCGGGAGAAGAGCCATATCATTCCGCCTGGAGAGGAACCAATGCAGTGCGGTCCTGGTCCTGGAAGGGATGTGAGGGTAATCCGGTTCAGGTGGAAGTTTACTCCGACGGCACAGAGGTGGAAGTGATTCTGAACGGGGAATCTCTTGGCAGGAAAACAGTAGAAAAGTATCAGGCGATCTTTGAGACAGTTTACCGGCCCGGAAGGCTGGAGGCGGTTTCCTATGACGCTGACGGGCGTGAGACCGGCCGGGACCTGCTGGTCAGCGCGGCGGAGGATCTGGAACTTCATATCGATCCGGAGAGCAGCTCACAGAAGAATTGCGCCGCCATGGATGCCGGATGCCGCAGAGAAGAAAAAGAGGATTGCAGGGAAGGAAGGATCATCTATGTACCGGTCACTCTTGCGGATGCGGAAGGCCGCGTGGAGAGCAATGCTGACGAGCTGCTCAGTGCAGAGGTTTCAGGCGGGGAGCTGCTGGGATTCGGCAGTGCCAATCCCCGGACGGTGGATGATTTTACATCAGGGCAGTATACAAGCTACTACGGACGCGCACTCGCCGTCGTGCGCATGGAAGAAGGCAGGGAAGCCGTGCTCCTGGTTCGCTCCGCATCGGGAAAATGCGCGGAGAAAGTTCTGAAGGCCTAATGGGTCGCCAGGTTCAGTCATCATTCAATCACCAGGTGCAGTCATTCTGCATATTCAAGACTTGTCTGCATATGGTTCTGTATTATACGAGGAGAACAATCATGGATAAAAAACTCAGAGTTGTTGTTATCGGCACGGGCAATGTAGCTTCTATCGCCATTCGGAGCCTGAAGGGCAGGCCGGACATGGAACTGGTTGGTGTCTGGGGGCATCCGGAATTCGACGCGAAAAAGATCGGAACGGATTCAGGTCTTCTTGACAGCGATGAGCCCAATGGTGTGCTGATCACAGGAAGCAGGGAGGAGATCTTTGACCTGAAACCGGACTGTGCCGTCATGGTCATCAATATCCGTGATCCCAGGCAGGCAGCGGCAGTCAACGGGGAATGGTATGCTTCTTTCCTGAGCCGGGGAATCAATGTGGTGACAACCTCTCTTGCTGATCTGATGTGGCCGGCAAAAGCGGCAGCGAAGGAGCTCTGTGAGCAGCTTGACAATATCGGGAAAAGCACGGGGGCGTCCATCTTCATGAACGGACAGGAGCCGGGGTTTGCGGACCATCAGGCGATGTTCCTGGCATCCTGCTCCAATACGATCAAGACACTGACGATCTCCGAGATGTACAATTATTCTTCAACGCCGGCAAGGGCTGAGCTGGCTCCTTCCTATGGATTTGATGAGGATCCGGAATTCATGGCTACGCTGCAGATCCCGGATGTGCAGAAGATGGTCTGGGGGATCACGATCCATCATATCGCGAACGAGCTGGGATATGAGCTTGAAGATATCACCACATCTTTTGAAAAGCAGGTCTGTGACCACGATGTCGAGTGTGCCTGGGGCACTATCCAAGCCGGGAAGGTAGTGGCTGTGAGAGTGCGTACCTGCGGCATTATTGAGGGAAGAGAAGCGATTGTCATCGAGCATGTAAACCGTATGGCACAGGATGTTGCCATGGACTGGCCCTGGACAGACCGGGTCGGGCAGATCCGTGTAACGATTGAAGGGGATCCCAACCTCCAGGTAGATATGAACGTGGGAATTCCGGAAAAACCGGAAGAGCTGTCCTATGACGGGTACGTGCTCACCGCCATGCGTGTGGTGAATGCCATTCCTGCCGTGTGCAAAGCCAAAGGCGGCGTGGTAACCATTCATGACATCTCGGAATATCTCCCGGCCGGAGCATTCCGCAGTGACGCGACATTTATTGACCATAAGGTGAGTAAAGCATAATCTGAATATGTTCATCATTGAAAACCTCCGAATTCAAGATGTTGATTCGGAGGTTTTTCGGGAATATATGAAAGGTCATGTTACCAGCGATGATCATGATACAATTCAGAGATCAGTAGGAAATAAACAAAACAACATATGCAGGTATTCTCCTGAAAGTGATGGAAAACATGATTAAATTGGCACCTAAACCGAACTAAATAAAAATATTTGCTTGTAAGTTCGGTTTAGGGGTGTATAATATATTGCATCACACGATGGAGGTGCGAAATGTCAAAGCTATATTTCAGGCACAGGTATCTGGAAAAAATACGAGGCTTTTATGATGAGGGAGAAATCATTAAGGTGATAACCGGCGTACGCCGCTGTGGAAAATCTTCTCTGCTTGAAATGATCGTTACCGAATTAAGAGAGAAGGGAATTTCTGATGAAAATATAGTGGAAATTCATTTGGATAAAAGACCATATAAGCGGATCAGAACAGTGGAGGCTCTGGAAGCGGTCATAGATGAGAAATGCCAGAATGTAAACGGACTTAAATATCTGTTCCTGGATGAAATCCAAAATGTCAGGGGCTTTGAGGAATCGATCAATGCGTATCGTGAGGAAGGCGACTACTCCATCTTTATTACGGGCAGTAACAGCTATCTTTTATCAGGAGAGCTCGCCACAAAACTGACTGGGCGCTACATAGAGTACGAGATGTCAACACTGACATTTGACGAATATCTGGAGATGAAAAAATTTTATGGGAAGGAAATTGCTGCCAATCCGGAGGATGAATTTGACAAATATATGCTGGAAGGCGGATTTCCTTTTGCTGTAAGACTTGATTCCTTCGTCGACAAAAGACTCTATACCAAAAGTGTTATTGATGAGATTTATGAAAAGGACATCCGCAAAAACAAAAGAATAAAAAACAGGCTTTTGTTCTCAACGATTCAAACGTACATTATCAACAATTTTGGCGCAACGATATCAATAAAAAGTTTATGTGAATATCTTGAAAACACGACAAAAATGACTGTTCGAAAAGAAACGGTATATAATTACCTTTCTATCCTGGAAAATGCAAAGATCGTCAGCAAGTGTACGCGATTTGACATGAAGAGCAGGAAGAGTTTGCGCGGCGAGGAAAAGTACTATTTATCAGACTTGAGTTTCTATTTTGCCAACAATACGGATAACAGGATCGAATATGGTCCGGTATTGGAAAACATCATATACAATTATGCGAAGTCCCGCGGCTACGCCATTAGTGTCGGAAGGATAGGAAAACTTGAAGTGGATTTCATTTTAAGAGATATAAATATGGATTATTCTTATGTTCAGGTGGCCAGATATATTGATAACGGAAATGTTGATGAGAATGGCATAAATCTTACAGAAGAACGGGAATACAGGCCTTTAGAACAGATCAGGGATTCTTTTCCGAAGTATGTGATGACGTTGGACCGCCTGCTGCAAAAAAGAAATGGGATTCTCCATAAGAATATCATTTCCTTTATTGAAAAAGGAGAACTGTTTTAAACCATAAGTGATTCCGATGAGATACATTTCCGACCCTCAGGTAAGCCTGACGCCTTTTGGGTTCCGTCCAAAAATGCCGCTGAAAAGCGGATAAAGAAGTCAAAAGTAATAGACTTCTGACCTCCCACTGTGTATGATAAATATATATCTGGTCAATAGAATATTGTCTGTCATTTCCGCATGAAACCGGCAATGGTGGCCAATGTTTATGATCAG
>CADCPK010000435.1 GCA_902803215.1 uncultured Lachnospiraceae bacterium | reverse complement strand
TTATTCCTTTAGGCGATGTCGTAAAATTTTTTTTATTTCTGCACGGGACATATATTTCCGGGTAAGATCCCAGCCATATAGTGTACCCAGCGCATCAAGTACTTCATCCCGATAGTCAAACATATAGTAATTCTGCTCGAGATACGAGCAGGCATAACTGCACAATGCGTTTCGGATCTGTTTCGTGGTGAATCGCTCTTCGAGAAGGTGCTCAATGACTCGCATAATAACGAGTGTCACGTAACAGATTAAAAAATGGGCATTGACGTGGCTCTCGGTTTTAACAAATACCGGCCGCGCCTTGAATTCGCTTTTTATTATCTTAAATGACTCTTCAATCTCCCAGAGGCCTTTGTATATTTCCCTGATTCTGGAATCAGACAGATCCTTCTCACTGGTTACAATGGAATAGTATCCATCATATTTTGCTTCTT
The DNA here is from genome assembly GCA_902803215.1 of uncultured Lachnospiraceae bacterium. Lineage (GTDB taxonomy): Bacteria > Bacillota > Clostridia > Lachnospirales > Lachnospiraceae > Blautia_A. Next base: position 1,861 of record CADCPK010000435.1, on the reverse strand, counting down.
CATCAATCCTTTCCTGATTCAGTTCAAGAACTGTCCCATTGACGATCTCACCTGTACTTTTAGAAAAGGAAATGTTCTTAACATATCCCGCCGCACCATAGCAGGTAGAACGGGTATACTGCTCGGGATTTTTTATCAGAGATTTTGCTTTCGTAATAACACGCTCGCGATCAGCTTTCTGCTTCTTTGCGTACTTTTCTGAATAGTAGACCATTTGTTTCTGGTAAATCTCGTAATTCAGGTTCCTTTTCCCGTCCCGGCCTTTGAGAGTGACTTTTTTTGCGTATATACGTGATTTATGCCTGAAGATTACAGTATTTCCTTCTTTATCTGTTTCCTTATCACTCTGATACCCCTCCTGGTTGAGAACCCATTCTTTGAATTCCTTATCACCCCCAAGAACAGACTGCCCATAAACATATCCGTCGTTGTTCTTCATATCATCGTCATTTTTTCCTGAAAGAAGGGCTGTATTATCACTTGTATTCAGACCCCTGTCAGCAACGACAATGATCCGTTCTATTTCCAAATCCCTCTTAGCCCTTCTTATGGCAGGGAGCATGTTCGTCTTTTCGCTCTCACCACCGGAAAACGTATTAAATGCCATGGGGATTCCCTTAGAGTCCATGAGTAGCCCCATCTGTACGATGGGATCTTTACGATGCTCTTTTGAAGGACCTCTTTTCTTTTGTCCCTTTTTTGTAAGATTTCCTTCCTCATCAAACTCGTCTTCATCTTCATAGGGAATCTCAAAGTAGTAGTTAGTGACATCCCAGTAGCCAAGGTGAGGGTCACGACCGAACATTTCTTTTGTTTTTTGAGCAAGAAGCGCCTGAATCTCTTCAGAATAGGATACGAAATAATCCAGGGCACGGTAGCAGTCTTCAAGTGCAAAATCAAAAGTCTCAAAGAAAATGTCCTTTGTTTCATAGGCATGTTTAATGGAGGAAGGACAAAGGAAACGGTTATAAGTGAGCAGGCTGAAAATACTGTTCAGGCTGAATTCCGAATTAATGAAGCGCTGTTTGTACTGAAAAAAGTCATATAGCCCCAAGACCTCATAGACTGCTTTCGGAATAGCATAGCCCAGGTTTTTCCGGCTGGAAGAATCAGGGGCAAGGTGGGCAGATAAGAGGATTTCCAGTTTTTTTTCAGCTTCTTTGGCCTTAAGGTTTCTTTCCTCCGCAATCTTTTTGAAATGAGAGATCGGATCATCGTAGATTTTTTCCAGTTCCTCAAGGTAACCAAGCTTTTCGATTGTTCTATGCTTAACCTTTCCATCCTTGCGATATCCCTGGACGAAAGACAGATAGACCTTCCCTGACTGGTTCCTGCTTTGTTGAAGATACATATACTCCTCCTGTTTTGCTTTTAGAACCAGTCAAACGGGTTTTCTGCATCAGGATCATTATACATTGCGCAGTCTGCCTGCCACTGTTCCATGTTTTCCTTTATTTCAGAGCGAAGATAATCAAACTCGACTTTTTTAATCTTTTCATGGTCCAACATGCATTTATAAAATTTCTTTATGCTGGCTGCCGTACTTTTAATTGTAGATGGGGTAGACCACATACACTTACGAATGAAAAAAAAGCCCAGGAAGCTGTCTAACATACCGACACCATCCTCCATGGGATGTGCTTCCTCGCGAAGCAGGTATTCATTGATATAAAAATCAACATTTGAAATATGTGATCGGATTGTTTTTGCGGAGAGACCGGCCAGCTCAAGGTCATTTTTGAACATATCCAGAAGCTCACTATTAGATGCCCGTATCTCCTCACATTCTTTTTCATAATTCTCATAATCAAACATGGGTGAACCTCCCTTCTGATACCTGTTATAGGCTGCTACAATCATT
>CADCPK010000434.1 GCA_902803215.1 uncultured Lachnospiraceae bacterium | reverse complement strand
TGCGAAGCCGTTTGGAGCCTTCTCTTCAATGATCTTGAATTTGCCAGGCAACAGGCCATCTGCAGTTCCAGGCTCGTATTCCAAGGAACATTTTCCTTCTGCGTCTGTGATCAGAGTTCCATAGTCAACAGGTGCAATATCGACAAGCGTCGGATTTTCCTTGTCGGTATCATATCTTCCGATCCTCCAGATATGGAACACTCCGCCTTCCAATGTAGCTGTAGAAGTAACATGATCTTCCGGAAGTTCCGCTTTTCCGGTTTCCTCATTCACTTTCTGGATCGTGATCCGTATCGTCTGAAGTTCTTCGGATTGTGAAAGATCTTCATTCTCGACATCCAACCAGCCTTTTCCTTCAACGGAAGCTTCTGCATGGCCGTTGACTTCTCTTATATGCCCTACGTATATATTCTCATCCCTGGCGAAGAGATTTGGAGCCAGTGTCTCCTCGATGGTGAATGTACCTAGCGGAAGGAAGAAGTTTCTATTTTCATCAAGAAGCATGTCATCTCCTCTTACGTAGTGTCCTTCATCAAAGATGACAAGAGCTCTTCCTTCTTCATCGAATACCGGTTTGAATACCCAGGTGAACCGTAAATCCGAAGAAGGATTGTCGCTTTGACTGTCATAGTATTTCAAAGTGAATTCTGCTTCATCGAGATGATTAACGTATTCCGATTGTCTTCGATCGAGTTTGAAAAGCCTTATGGTGAACGGGTCGTTAATTGGTTCCTCCGTTGAAGTGATTGATGCCGTATTTCCAGCCGTGACTCTTACACTGTAGGTTGTTTCATCAAGAAGGAAACCCGGTGAAGGAGAGATCTCCTTTACATAGTAGGTCCCGGGATCCAATGCGCTGCTTTTTCCTGTCTCACCGTTAGAGTTGGTTGTGAGTTTTGCGACTCTGTTTGTGCATGCAGAATCGGAATAGACGCCATAGACTGCTCCTGCAAGAGAATAGTTGTTCGGACAGTTCTTTACATAGTTGAATGAAGTATCGGCAGCTTTCTTGTAGACTTTGACATAGCCTCCTAACGGCCACCAGGAAGGATCCTTGCCCTGGGTCTGCAGTCCTTCGCCGCCCCATGTGGTGATGGAAAAGCCATACATTCCGTTTGAATTGAAGTCGGAATCGTTCGGGTCGATGTAGGCACCGTTGACATAGGAGGCATAGCCTTCCTCATTCCATAAGGCAGCCTGTATTTCAGCCTGGGATCTGCCGTTCATCTTTCCCATCGCAATGATCTCGGCAGCTCTTCCTGATGAAGAACCCAAAGGATCATAGGATGTTCCTATTTCAGATAAAGGGACTCTGGCGTCAATGCACCAGGATTCAACACCTCCGATCGAGAAACCGTTGTGACCGCTGTATCCCCAGCCGCCGGTCAGTCCCCAGTTCTGTTGACCACCATAACCGAAGGATTCGCTTCCTGCAGCTCTTAATAACGGAGCCTTCAGCAATGTTCTTGTTTCCTTTTTATACCAGATGCCCTGATAAAGGATATCGCCATTATCATACTTATAAGGTTCATAACCGTTGAATACATAGCTGGATACTTCCGTAGAGGAAGGATACTTAGGCTCATAGGAGTCAACATCATCTGTTTCTTCTTTTTCCGGTAATAAAGCCATGATTTCTTCAGGCAATGATCCGATACCGTCTCTTGCCGTAGCATCGGCAAACATGTAGCTGACAAGATGTTTCGCCTTTTCTTCCTTGGACTCCGAAGGAACTTCTTCAGTTTCCTGAGGCTTAACAGGTTCTATGATCATCTTTTCCCATGCGCCGGTTACAGTTACATCGCAGTCTTCAATCATAACCTTTTCCTTAGACCAGCCAAGGAAGGAATACGTCGCATCTTCAAGAACCACATCTTCAATCGGATAGTTCTCCACTTCATCGCCGGTTTGCAGGTTTGTAATGTCATCTGGCAGTTTTGCCATAACTTCTTCAGGCAAAGTCTCATCACTGTCCTGCAGTACAAACTCATAATGTACGGCATATGAATCGGGCTCAGCTGTTGCCTGTTCATCATCCGCAAAGGTCTTTGTGCTGAATCCTGACATGAACATCATAACTGTCAGAATCATCAGCAACGTTTTTCTAATCTTTCTCATCATTCAATCCTCTCTTTTCTTCTTATCCTTTCTTTCAAATGAGATTTATATATTAAAAAACGCCTCTTTAAGGGACGTGCGTTGACATAATAAAAGCCGTCCTTTCAGACGACTTGTTTTATCATTTATTGTACTGTTTGTAGATTTCGCCTATATTTCCTGCAAACATTACTTCAATAACGATGAGCGTGTTATTGACGATTGAATAGATGGCTCTGTACGAATCAATCCTCATCCGGATCCATCTGTTGCTTCCGGACATTTTCCGGATGTCGATACTATCCGTCCAACCATGTAAATAGTATACTCCATCAGTCATCAACCCATACCCTTTCGCTTCTGTACACCGCATCATGATGCACTATCGTATATTCGTCTTCCTCACAGACTATTTTATAGACCGCATCATGATGAATGATCTCTGTGCGGTAGTCAAGGCACTTTTCTTCGCTGGTATAGATCTTGACGTTATGCCAGTTTCCTGCGCCGTCATGTTCCGACTTGATATGAGATGCTATATCTCCTGTTGTCTGAAAGCCGCAGATTCCGCATTCATAACCCATCTCGTAATCTCTTCCAAAGGCATAGCAGGACCCGACTTCCTCATCCCAGGCTTCAGAGACAAGAATATCTTCACAGGCTCCTTTCTTTGTCAGAACTTCCTCATCCCAGGCCTCGGAGACCAGAACCTGAACCGTTTCGTAGTGGCCCTTTCTTTCAAGTGCAGAAACAGTCAAACCGTTATCGCCGGATGATGGGCTGTCTTCATCTACAGTTTCATCATCTACAGGTTCTGCTTCAGCAGAACTATCGGCAACAGTTTCCTCTTTAGCAGAAACCAAAGATTCTGTTTTGCTGTCTTTCTCCTTTATGATTTCTGAATCTGCAGTTTCCTGCATCTGCTCATCCGCAGTCAAAGAGATGCTTCTGAAATATAGTACTCCCGAAATTATCAAAGCCATCACAGCAATTACTGTAATTATGCATATTAACTTTCTCTTTCCTGAATCCTTCTTCATTGATCTCCTCCGTTACTGTGTTCTCAGTCTGATCTCTTTTAATAGATCATCCTCCATATAAGATGGTGCAAGGATTCTGAACGGATAGACATCAGTGTCTTTTTCTCCGTCTGAGGGTTCCAGGGAGAAATAGTAATTGTTTTCTCTGCACCAGTTTCTGATAATTTTGCAGAGTCTGTCGCTTGATGTATTGTATCTGATCATGTCTCCTCCTGTTTTCTTTTCTGTTGAGATTGATAAAACGAAAAATTCATTATCACATAGCCTTCTATATTTCTTATTGGCTGGCCACTTGAATCTTTCCACTGATTCAGAATCAGCTTCTTGAAATAATCAATCAAACTCTCTTTTGAAGAATGAAGATCACCTTTGTTACTGAGCTTGAGAAGTCGTTCAAAAGATTGATACTGCTGATCGCTTAAGTGTGAATAGAATTCATCAACATCCCATTCTTCGATCTCTTCCGGTGAAAAGAACTGGTCTTCTTTTGAATCAGTTTCATTATTCATATCATTATTACTAATATAGTTATTATTAAGGTGTCGTTTTGACACTTCATGATGTGTCATTTTGACACTTCTAGAAGTGTCGTTTTGACACATCAGGTTTCCTGAAGTGTCATTTTGACACATCAGATTTTCCTCATAAAGGTTTTCCGACTTTACTGTGGGCTTGATATAATTTGTCCCTTTAAGATAAAGAATGTTTGGTTTTGTAAAACCAAGCCTACGTTCTTCGACCAGCCCATATTCTTTCAGTTCGTCAAAAAGTTTTACACATTTCTTGTTTCCGATTCGCAGCATCTCCATCGCTTCAGATCTTGTATAAATCATATAGACTCTGTTATCATCATCAATCCATCCATTTTTCAACGACAGCTTATAACGATCCAGAAGAATCATATAAAGCAATTTGCTGTCGCTGTTCAGGTCTAGTGTTAATAACCATTTTGGAAACTGATAAAATTCCAGCTGCATGATCATTTCCGGAGAATAATAGATCAGATTATTATTTTGATTTTTTTCGCTCATCTGATTCACCTCCTTTGTGATCGATCGCGTTACATTTCTATAAGATGAGGATTGTTTATCGGATCAGAGTAGATCTCGTAGACCATTTCCATTCTTTTAGATTCAGCATTATCCTGATACATCCTTTTCCTGAAGATATATCCTTTTTCAATCAGAGAATTCATGGATCTTGCAATCGAGTCTCTGCCATCCTGGTGCAAACTTGCAAGAAGTTCGATTGAAACATTGCAATCATCCGGCACATTGAAAAGCGTAATCAATAATCCGATCTCCTTATACGAAAGGTCTTTGTCCACAAAAATATGTATTTGGTTTTCAGAGTTCTTGATTATCGCCATTGCTATTACCTCTTTTGCTCAATTCTCTTTTTTCGATCCCATAGCTTTCCATTATCGAAAGGATCGTTGATATTGCGCTTTTTCTTAGATCACTGATTTGCCATTCTTCAAGTCCAAGTTTTTCAAAATCAATTTTCTGATGATGTTTATAAATCCTTTTCAGTATTCCGTATTCTTTATTGTATTTGTCTTTGGACTTCATTCTGCGAACAAGTTCCATTGTCTTGTCTACGTTTTCCTTATACTCGGAATAGCTTCCCGCCTTTTTTACATCTTCATAATTTGTGGTATTGATGATCCACTTGTCTTCCACCATTTTCTGGATTGTCCTCGGCGAAACCGAAAGATAGTTCGCAAGCCATTCCACTTTGCGGCCATCACCGAACACGATTTCTCCCTTTGCTTTTTTCGTCATATAAACACTATGAGCTGTCAGAAACAGGTTATATATCTCTAGAGGATCATAATCTCTTGATTTATTTCCTGTCAGACGAATCAGGCTTTTCTCTTCATCTGAAAGAGTTCTTCGGTTTACCGTACATGGTATTCCTTTACTTACAGGCGATATTGGAGTATTTCCTTTCCACAAATATTTAAATTCCGGATCATCTTTAACAAGTGAAAGAAAAGCAGCGAATCTTCTTTCTCCGCTGCTTATCTCATATTTACCATCAGATCTCTCCATGACATCTAACGGAACATTTAATCCTATCTCTCTGATCGATTCTTTTAAGGAATCATCAATAAACAACTCCTTTGAATTCTGTGGATTTGAAACCAGCTGATCGATCGGTATAAATACCAGTTTATTTGATTTTGCATCATTGACTTCACTGATATCATTTATGTTGTTCAGTTTTAAGTCCAGCATCATATATTCATCTCCTTCCGAATCTCTTCAACCAGGCATTTGAAATCTCTTCCGACTTTCGTCGTCTGATCATCGATCATAAAATAGTCATCGAAGAACGTTTGCTTTTCTGCCGGGGATATCTGATTAGCAATCGTTGTATCCAAAACAATTCCTGAAAACTTTTGTCTTATCAGTTCAATACATTCTCTTGATACTTTTGTCCGGCTCGTTTTATTGATCAGAATTCTGAATTTCGGATCTACATTCTCGTCTGCATTATTGATAACTTCTACAATATTTCGGATCGTATAATCCACACCTTTAATTGCATTACGATCTATGTTCACTGGAACAATGATCAGATCAGCCGCATATATGCAATTCATTAAAATCGTCTTATAGCTCGGGTTGTTATCCAGAATGATCACATCAAAATGTTCGCGTATTGGTTCCAGCAGTCTTTTGATCTTCATGACGCTTGTGTTTTCTTTGCCTTCTGATTCTAGGGTATAGTATTCTCTTGCCATATCTTCGAGACAATCGAGCCATTCCAGTTTGGAAGGTATGACATACAGGTTTTGAATATCTGTAGGGTAGACTACATCTTCTATTCGAACTTCATTGTTGATCGCTTCCACAATGCCGTTGATCTCTTCATAATCTTCACAGAATTTGGAACTTGCGTTGCCTTGAAGATCCAGATCTACCAGCAGAACCATAAGTCCATCATCCGCTAGACCTTTTGCAATATTTATTGAAGTGGCAGTTTTCCCACTACCGCCTTTTTGATTATTACAGCTTATAATTATGCTCATTATGAAAAATTCCTTTCCATTAATAAAACAACATCTCCATTTTTGTGTCTTATTAATAAATCTTAATTTTTGCTATTCGTAAGAACCTGTAGTAGGTTGCTACAAATACATTTTTGCAACTTGTAGCAACCTACTACGGTATAAAAACATTCTTCTGACATGACCACTGTGTAAGTTTCAATTACACTCATCGGAGTCTCACCGGTACACTTTTGGCTGTACGCGATCCCATGCAAGTATCATTATCACAGCAGCAGTATCTGTAAACAGTCATCGCAGAAATTTTGTGTATATCGCTGTTTTTTTCGCGCACGCAACCGCTCTTGTCTGCAGACTTACTGTTGATTAAGTTTAGTTAATCATGTGTTATAAAAAGCCAGGAATTGCCTTTGTTTTTCAAAGAACTTAAGCAATTCCTGGCTTTTTTACCTATACTCCCTATTTATCGAACCTTTAAGGCTAAAACCTTAAAAAATCCTTTAAAATGCAATTCGTTTGCACTTTTTTCTAACTGGAGCAGGCGACGGGAATCGAACCCGCGTCACAACCTTGGGAAGGTCGGGTTCTACCATTGAACCACGCCTGCATACCTCTATTAT
>CADCPK010000433.1 GCA_902803215.1 uncultured Lachnospiraceae bacterium | reverse complement strand
CTACCGGTGAGAAAGTGGTATTCTGGGTGTTCAGCCGCTCACGAAGCACCCGTGTAAGTGCGGTATTGACTTTGACTATTCCATCGCAGTCGTTCTGCCTGGCCAGAATATTGATGATATTCATCGTGTTATAGATAAAGTGCGGATCGAGCTGAGTCGTCATCAGCTTGTAATAAGTGAGCGCTTTCTCACGTTCTTTCTGCGACAGCTCTGAGGCCTGCGCGTTGATATTCAGGGCCATCTGACGGAAGGAAAGGCTCAGATCCTCGATCTCGTCTTCCGTCTTTATAAGCTCGGGCTCTTTTTCTCCGATGGAAAAGGAATGGATGCTGTCATTCAGCCGGTACAAAGGCAGCAGCATTCGCTCATTGACCGGAAAAAGGTACAGGAGTGCGATGACCAGCGGGAAGAGATAAAGCAGGATCAGGATCAGCAGCAGGATCGCCACCCGTCCGATCAGCTCCCATAGCGAAACAAATCCGACAGCATACACGGATGAATATTGGTTGGCCAGATAATAGTATCCGTCCCGGCACATCATTCCGGCAGAAGGGGAAAGCAGAGAAAAGCTTTCGGGCACACCTGCCGATTTTTGTTGGGGATCGTAGGAATAGATGCAATCCGAATGGCTGTTGAACAGAAAGAAACCATCCGTGGAAGATGCTTCTGCTATACAGGATGATACGGTCTGCGATACATCGAACAGGCAGGTCATTAAAACGGACTGTCCGGAAAGCATCACTCTTGTGTAATACAGACAGAATGTTTCGGGCCAATACACCTCAAATGTCCCGGAGCCGGTTTCCGAAAATTCGAGCAGGGCATCCCGTGAATAAAAAGGAGAAATAAGCGAAGCTTCCCGGGTGCGGACAGCGGCATATTCCGGCTGTGCTTTGATGAAGGAGGTCAGCGCATCCTGATAACCGCCTGAGGGAAAATAGCAGGACCCGTCCGGGAAATCCAGCATGATAAAATACAGCGACGAATCCGCATTGACGATGGAACGAAGATCGAGTCTGATCTGCGCGGCAGCTTCGGCTTCAGAGAGTTTTTCGTCAGCATTCAGCGCCTTAAGCAGCACGGAATCGGAAGAAAGATAGGTCGCCTTTTGCTGCATTGATGTCTGAAATGAGACCAGGGTGTCCAGTACGGCAGTCATATTTGTCACAACATCGTGATGAGTATTTCGCTGTATGATGAAGAGGCTGCTTCCCAGCACAAGCAGAGCCAGAATTAAAAAGAGCCTCGTATAGACGGTTAGATATTTTCGGAAAAGCTTCTTCGATAAGCGAAAACGCAGCTTTTTCATGTGGCACCTCTTTGCCTGTCCTTTCTGCGCAGATCAAGGGGCTTCATCCCCGTCCTCTGCTGGAAAGCCTGGCTGAAATACTGAGAAGATTTATATCCGACACGATCGGCTATTTCGTAGATTTTCAGGTTTGTGTTCTCCAGAAGATATATGCTTTGGCTGATCCTGACACCGGTCAGGTATTCGTTGACCGTTTTTCCGGACTCCTGCTTGAACAGTACGCTTAATCTGCCGGAGCTGATTTGCAGCTTATCCGCAATCATCTGAATGTTCAGGAAATGATTTCCGTAGTTTTCGCGGATATATTGCATGGCCTGATTCACGACCGGAGACAGGGAGTGATCGCTGTGTGTTTTCCTGCTGCTTTGATAATCGTCCGCGAGCTCCGCAAAGCAGGAGCAAAACTCTTCGGCCGAGGACAGGTATATCTTTTCTTCGGGAGAGACAACGTGCTCGGAGAGCTCCTCCAGCTGTATGACCAGATTATGGTACAGCATTAGAAGACTGTCAGCGTCTTTGTGATTTGAAAGGCGGGAGACATAGGCCTCGAGAGCTTCTTTAAAAGGCTCCGCGTCGGTCGGGACATTCTTTAGCAGGTCATACCGGAAGGCAAGATTGACCGGCACAAAGGAATCGGCATCCGTGAGTGAAAACAGAGACTCGTCTTGCCCCGGGAGAAGGCTGTGATAATGTACAAAGTGGGCTGCTTTTTCAAACAGGCTTCGGAATGCAGTCAATGTAATCTGCGTGGGAGTATAGAAGATCAGCAGCCTTTGGGAGAGCAAAGGCTGCATGCTGCCTGTTATAGAACGGCAGATTCGTGAACCGACAGTGGACGGCAGGCCTTCCGGGGCTTCGGACGGAAGGATTCCGGCAATCAGCAGATGATCCACGGTAAACAGCATCATACGGGGATATTGTTTCAGAAGCGTTTGGGAGGCGGCATCATATAATTCCTGCGTCACCTTATCTGCTCTGCCAAAATGTGCCTTGAGTTTTTCGAAAGGAAGCTGCATCGTGATAACATAAAAAAAGCGGGACTGATGCAGCAACTGTTCGGGAAGAGAGGCGGGCAGATCCTGAAAATACCTGGCTGCTTCTGCGCGGAGGTTCAGCTGTGCGGTATTTTCCGTGTGCCTGATGCGGTCACGGACACGTGCCAGTTTTTCTGTGAGCAGCTGCGGAGTGATCTCGTTTTTGAGGATATAGTCGCGTATTCCCAGCTCGATGGCTTTCTTGGCGTAATCAAAATCGGCGTATGAGGTGATAAAAATAATATATATTTCGGGATGGTCTTTCAGCAGAGCCTCTGTAAGATCAAATCCATCCATCGCAGGCATCGAGATGTCGGTGATAACAAGAGAAGGAGCCTTTTCCGAGATAAGTTTAAGCGCGGCTTTTCCGGTCGAAGCGGTGCCGATAATGCTGAAGCCCAGCGATTCCCAGTCTACCATAGAACGCAGATCCTTGAGGACCAGATAGTCGTCATCGACAAGGATAGTTTTGAGCCCTGACATAGAGACATCCCCCTTCTGTTTACAAAATGTGGCAGTCTATACTGCTAAGAACCATTTTATAGTCCGACGGCCGAAAAAACAAGTATCTGCATTGATGTAAGGATTTATAACAAAATAGAAGGATAGTGACATTGAACCTGCCCGGCCTGTTTCTTACAATATAAGTATAAAAAGACAAGGAGGCAGTAAAATGAGAAACAGGAAACGAATCGGTATTACTGCGTTGGCTATTTCTGCAAGTATGGTCCTCACATCAGCGGGATCGGTCTGCGTCATGGCAGAAACAGCAGAAGATTTTGCGGAACAGATTTCGTCCGCGTATCGTGAAACAGAAACCAAATATCGTCCTTATGCCAGATGGTGGCTGGCTGAGGGATCGCATACAGACGAAACGCTGAGGGAGGCGGTCAAAGATCTGTACGATGCCGGCTACGGCGGTGTGGAATTCGTCACACTGATGTCCGAGGCGGAGATACTTGATGATGCGACATATGGCTGGGGTTCTCCCGAGTGGATCCATGACAGTAAGCTGATCATCGAGGAGTGTCAGAAATATGGTATGAGCGTCAGCATGACGGGCGGAACCTATTGGGCAACAGCGAATCTTCCCGCAGATCTTATT
>CADCPK010000432.1 GCA_902803215.1 uncultured Lachnospiraceae bacterium | reverse complement strand
GATGGAACCCGTGTGCAGGTCGCCATGGAGCAGGGCCTGCGCCTTGGTCTCAAACAGAGCCTTCAGCATGCCGACCTTCGCGTGCAGCTCTTCGCTGCCGTAGATCCAGGTGCGCATGAATTCGTCGTTTTCTTCGGTGACCCCGTTATCGTCCAGATCTTCATAATAGGGTTCAGTGAGCACGTGCCGTTCCGTGATCTCGCACAGCTTGGGGTTGGTGTAGCGCTTCACCAGCTCTTTTTTCTGTTCCGCGCCGACGACCATGTCGGTGGATCCGATGAGGGCTTTGCCGCAGAACTCTGCAACGTCTTTGGCCAGATTGGGGAAGATCTTGTGGCTGCAGAGTTCGTAGCGCAGGTTCTCGTAGCCCCTCATGTCTTCCATCACGATATTGTGTTCGTCCTCGTCGTACAGATAGACTTCGGGAATGAGGGCAGGGCAGTAGCGGCGCTGCAGCTTCAGCACTTCGCATTCGATCTTGCTGCGGTCGAATCCGATATGCCGGCTGGGGTTGACCCGCAGCGTATCCTCCGCGTGCTTGATGATGAGCGATCTGCCGGTGTTTTCGTCCTCCACCCGGAACACGAAGTTGATGTTGCCGTCAGAGAGCTCGGCAGCTTTCAGCCTGGCATCGCTGCCGAAAAAGCCCGGCAGGTTCTTTTGGATATATTCGATGGCGATTTGCGGTGTGTACATAGGATCCTCCTTACTGGGGCTGCCGCTTCGGCAAGCTAACGTTCAAAGTATTTATGGAGATCCGCCGGCTGAAACAGTCCCTTATCCGTCGCGATGGCCGTTACGTATTCCGGCGGGGTAATGTCGAAGGCGGGGTAGTAGCCCTTTACGCCGTCCTTCGTCAGTTTGATGTCCATGGCATGGAGCGTCAGTTCCGGATCTCTTTCCTCGATCACCACGGAATCGATGGACGGATGTGCGGGATTGGGATTACCGGCCGCGATATAAGGCACGCCGAAGTAGCGGCATGCCAGTGCGATCTGGAAGGTGCCGACCTTGTTTACGATGTAGCCGTCGCAGGTCATTACGTCCGCGGCGCTGGTAAAGAGGTCGATGCCTTTGGTCTTCATGGTGTAGGCGGGCATGTTGTCGGAGATGACCGTCACGTCGAAACCCATCTCCACGGCGCAGCTGGCAGTTAGGCGCGCCCCCTGAAAATAGGGCCGGGTCTCGGCGCAGAACACCTTTACGTCCTTGTTCTGTTCACGGATCGCACGCAGCACCATGGCGATATCGAGTTCCGCCCAGCACTGGGTGAGGATAGATCCTCCGTCAGGGATCTTGTCCGCAATGAGCCTGCCGATGGGAACGGACTTGGCGTAGCGCTTATTCAGATCTTCCATTGCCTGCGCGCGGGCTGCAAGGGTCACCTCCGGACCTTGCGCACCAGCCTCCATGGCTTTCTTTGCCGCATCCAGCACGCGTCCCGTGTACGTTTGCATCTTGGCGGAAGTCGTCGGACGGGCGTGGGAGAGGGTATAGGAGGCCTTCTCCAGATATGCGGTCCGTTCCTCGCGGTCCATGCTTTCCGATTCGAAGCAGGCCAGGACCATGGCCATGGAAGCTGCCGTATAGGGGCCGCCGCTCTGGGTGACCATATCCGCAATGGCCTTCGCCACTTCTTCGTGTTTTCTGCATGTCACGAATTCCGTGCGGATCGGGTAGATGCGCCGGTCCAGGATGCGCACGGCTCCGTCTTCGTACCAGGCGACGTTTTCATACTGCATCAGAAAGCCGAGGCCTTCGTCCTGCCGTTTGTACTCTTTCATCGTTATTTACCTCGCTTTTGAACATTATATCGCACTAGAGTTTGATTGTTAAGTTATTCCAAAGCACAACAGGTTGTGCTATAATTTATTCTGTATGATTATGTTCTTTCTGAAAGGATATAAATAAATGGCAGAGACAAAGAAAACGAAAACAAGCACTTCCAAGACCTCTTCGGCAAAGCCCAAGAGCAAGTCTGCGGAAGAGAAACAGAAGATCAAGGAAAAGGAACTGGCAGAAGCCGAAAAGCTGCATAAGAGCAAACGGCT
>CADCPK010000431.1 GCA_902803215.1 uncultured Lachnospiraceae bacterium | reverse complement strand
TCCTGGCTCTCAAGGTGGGCTTCGGCCGCCTCAAGATATTTTTCGGCATCGGATTTGCTTTTTGCTTTGACAATCAGCATTTCGTTGACCGACATGGGCGATACGTCTTTATAAAAGAGAAAACCGTCGGTATCCGTGTCCATGATAGAATAGTATCGCTGCAGATCGCCCTTGTCGCGCTTCTGCATGGCGGTTAAAGTGTCAGAACTTTCCATCTGACCCGCGATATCGTCCATGGAAACATTTTTGGCGTTATCGGACGTGTAGATCAGTACGAGATAAGCGGCCAAAAACAGAATCATGGCGGTTTTGATGATCAGGCTTTTGGAAATGGGCATATTTGTCTCCAATCTGTGTATTAACTGAACGGGGGTTAAAGGTAACCGGCAATCTGCTGCGCTTCTTGCCGCCGGCTGATAGCCACTCGGCACTGTCAGTTACAGGCCTGCTATGGCGGCCATATAACTCAGCCATTTCGGGTAGTATTCCGAAATGACATGTTCCCCGTCGGGTTCATAGATGCTGCTGTCATTTTCTACGATAAACGAATCATCTATGTAAGTGAGTCCTAACTCGTCGCACATGGCGCTGAGCGCTTCGTTATACTGCGGATAATACTGAAGTGCGGGAGTCGCGGCAATGGCACTCTCCGTGAGCGGAAGAATGCAGTTGATGTAGATCGGAACTCCGGGAAGAGCATCCAGAAGCTTTTGGACCTGCATCTTATAACCATCGATAAAGCCCTGTACGTTAGACTCATAGGATTCAAGGTCGTTGGCACCGAATGCCATAAAGATAGCTTTCGGGTGCATGGCAATCGTTGTCGCGATCTGCTCATCTGCGTTGATTACCGAGAGGCCTCTCTGACTGATAACAACGTCCTGATCGAGATAGCCGTATTCCCAGGTGGATTCGGTGATGGAATCACCGACGATCGCCGTATTGGCAAACGTCTGACGGATCGCTACATTGTCCAGAATTCCGCTTCCGTCCAGGATACTCTGCTGAATAGCGGGCAGAGAATCTTCCGAAGCGGGCGCGTTTGAAGATTCGGAGGCCGCTGCGGCATCTGCATCGCCTGTGGCCGCTCCGGCATCGGAGGCAGCCTCCGGGGCACTGTCAATCGCATTGACATCCCTGGCTTCCAGCGCCTGTAAACGGGCGACCGTATCCTCTATATCGGCATTATTGACTCCGCTTTTATTCTGCGTTAACACGACAACGACTACCGCTGCCGCGATCACTGCGAGCACGATGACTGCCGGGAGCAGCATCGGTGCAGAACGTCTTCTTCTCTTGCTCAAATCGGTACCTTCTTTCTAAGTCTTTCGCCTTCTTATTATAAAGGGGTAGACATAAAACTGCAAGTGTAACTCACAGCCGAATCGCAAACTTGCCGGGCGATCGCGGCAGGAAACGGAAAACAAGGCTATTCAAGATTTGGTATGGACGAAAAACGGAAGAGGGGTTATACTCAAATCAGAGAAGAAATGATATGCAGGTTTGATATAAGACATTTGAAGGACAGGAGGAATACCGTGAAAGAGCATAAAATACAGAAAAAAATCGGCGATATTCTGCAGAGCGAAATAGCGAGCGCCGTGTTTTTCATCATACTGGGACTTTGTTTTCTTGCTGTTCCTGTACAGACCGTAGATGTGATCTGCAGGATCATCTTTGGTGTCCTGCTCATATTCGCAGGGCTTTTCAATATCGCGATGTATCTTGTCGACGGAGTCAGAACAACCGTGTTTAACATGTTTGCCGGTGTGATCGTGCTGGTGCTTGGCTGGTTCATGTTTGAGAATCCGCAGATCGTGGTCAAACTTCTTCCGAGGCTGCTGGGTGCGCTGGTTATCGTGGACAGTGCATGGCAGATCCGTGCGGCATTCAGACTGAAAAAGAGAGAGATAAGCAGCTGGAACATATTCCTCATCGCAGGAATCCTGTGCGTCATCCTCGGAATCATCATGATCGTAAATCCGTTCCGGACGGTCAGAAGAACGATTCTCTTCTCGGGAATCATATTCCTTCTGAACGGCGTGCTGGATATCGTATTCTACCTCATTCTTCGAAAACATAAGGTTCCCGTGCCTTCCGAGCCCGTCCGGGGAGTGACACCCGATGTTCCGCCCGTCCCCGGCACAGAGCTCATGCCGGGCACAGGTCATCACGGCTTTTTCAACAATGAGCCGGAGATGCATACTTCATTCGGAGAGCCGCCGGCGGAGGAAGATCCCTTTACAGCAGAGCAGAGCACCGCGGAATCGGCCGGGAATGACGAAATATTGGAAGAATGGAAGGATTGAGACTGCTGAATACAGAAAAAGCAAAGTGGTCGGTCTGGGACTTTTCGGGGGTATATGAAAACCTTTCATATCCCCCCCGGTCCGGACCGGCTGTTCATTTAGACATGTCCGGTATGACCGGGACCAATTGCTATTGTGACGATGAAGCAGCGGCACAGATACGCGAAAGAATGACATCCTCACCGGAATGCCCGATCCACTTTATCGACTCCGGCAATTATCACTATATGACCAATCTGTTTTTGCGGGGGATGACGCGCAGATACATCCTGGTCGTGTTTGACAATCATACCGATATGCAGCCGCCCGCTTTCGGCGGTCTGCTCTCGTGCGGGGGATGGCTCGCCGATGCGGTCATGCGATTCGAAAATCTGAGGGAAGTGTGGCTGATCGGCCCGGAAGAGGAAGCTTTTTCCGCTGTACCTGAGGAACTCAAGGAAAAAGTCAGGTTTTTCAGCCGCGAGGAGCTCGCTGCGTACAGGGCAGAGCGCAGCTTTGACGCGGAAGTCCTGAACCGGCTTTCTGAGAGAGAAATACCGACGGGAGATGAAGCGCCTGAATGCGTCTATGTATCCATCGACAAAGATGTTCTTTCGGAAGAATACATCTCTACAACCTGGAGTATGGGAGATATGTCCCCGGATGAGCTGATCCGGGTACTGGACCTATGTCTCTCCAAAGCCCGTGAAAACGGCCTGCAGATTGCCGGGATAGATATCTGCGGAGAAGCAGAGCCGCACGACGCCGAAGGGTGTACGAAAAGCAGTACGGTTAACCGTGCATTACTGGAATACTTAACCAACTGTTGGCCGGCGGCAGACAGCGAAGCGGATTGCCGGTAATTTTTGACAATAGGAGCTGTAGAATGAAGAATGAACTTCTTCACATCGGCCCCCTTACCGTGTACGGTTACGGGCTGATGATCGCATGCGGTGTGCTTGCGGCATATATCACAATCGAATACAGAGCAGGAAAAGCGGGAATGGAAAAAGAACGCGTATTTCCGCTGTTTCTGTGGAGCCTCGCGGGCGGCTTCCTGGGAGCAAAACTGGCGTTTCTGATAACAGAGTGGAAATATTTCGTGCATGACCCCCTAAACTATCTGATCTACTTCTCAGACGGATTCGTGGTCTACGGAGGAATAATCCTGGGCGTGCTGACGGCATATCTCTACTGCCGCGCCAACCGCCTGAATTTCGCTAAATGGGCCGACCTGTGCCTCCCATCGGTTGCCTTGGCCCAGGGCTTCGGCCGCCTGGGCTGCTTCCTTGCCGGCTGCTGTTACGGAAAAGAAACTGCCTCCGCCCTCGGCATCACCTTCCACCACTCCGAATTCGCCCCCAACAACGTCCCTCTGCTCCCAACCCAGCTGATGTCTTCCGCTCTGAACTTCCTGCATTTTTTCATACTTGTAGCGGTATCCCGCCATACAAAAAAAACGGGAACAGTGGCAAAACTATACTTGATCCTGTACAGCATAGGCCGCTTCCTCCTCGAATTTCTGCGCGGCGACAACGAACGAGGCTATATAGGCCCTCTCTCCACCTCCCAATTAATAGCAATCCCGGTGTTCACCATAACAATAATATGGACGCTCGCGGACGCCAATAATTCTAAGTGAGTAAACGGGGACGTATCTCATTGACTCCATGAGATGCGTCCCCACTTACTCAAGAAATGTAAACGACGGGGACGGTTCGCACGAATCGTCCCCGTGTTTCATACTGATACAAAAAATTGATTCAAAAAAAGCGTGCCCGGAGGGGGTGGGGGTGTCGGGGGAGGGGAGGAGCGGGCTTCGCAACTCTGAGCGGCTCCCCTCCCCTGACATGGAGCAGGAGCTCGAGGAGGCCTCCGCCTCCTCGACAACGCGAAAGCAACCCTTACTTACGCGAAGCGAATCTCGGAAGTCCATCATCCCCCATAGGGATTTCCACCGTCCCCTGTATCAACGGCAGCGCATACTCCACAAACTCATCAGTCACATCCGTCCCGTCCGCAGTAATCCACTCCGCGGGCACCGGCTTCTCCTTATTGCAGATCTCATTCACATCCTCAAGACCGCACTCCATAGTAACCGTTCCGTCCTCATCGGTACGGCGGATAAACGAAACCATCTTACCTGTGGTCCCGTTAAGCGCAGAATTCACACCATAAACGCCCGCCATGATGGCTTCCTGCTGATCGGCCTCGGACATCATGGAAGCAGAGCAGCGCTGGCTCACGTTGAACTCCACGGAACGAGCCTTGACATTCAGCTTGCTCCTGACCAGGTTCTCAAGATATTTGCCGCAGCCGGCAAGCATCTTATGACCAAAATTGTCGGTCCCGACAGAACTGTCATATTCGCAGATAAAAGTACCGTTCTTGTCGTGGATGCCCTCGGAAACACATACAACCACGTTGCAGTTCTTCTCAAGGCACTCGGAAACCCTGGCGAGGAAATCATCCTGATCGAAATCCGTCTCGGGAAGATAGATCAGCATAGGATTGTCGCCCTTATACTTACGGGCCAGTGCTCCGGCAGCGGTGAGCCATCCGGCATGACGCCCCATGATCTCCAGGATCGTCACCGAACGGGTCTCATATACATTGGCATCCAGGATGACTTCACGGACAGTCTCCGCAACATAACGCGCCGCACTGCCGTAACCCGGAGTATGGTCGGTAAGAACAAGATCGTTGTCGATGGTCTTAGGCTCACCGATCACACGGATATCACTGCCGATCTTCTCCGCATAGCGGGAAAGCTTGCTCACGGTATCCATGGAATCATTTCCGCCGATATAGAAGAACCACCCGATATTGAGCTCCTCAAACCTGGCGAAGATCGCCGGATACATCGGATCATCGAGCGACTCGGGAAGCTTGCATCTGCAGGAGCCGAGATATGCGCCCGGGGTATGCGTAAGATCTTTAAGCGCATCGCCCGGAAGAGCCTCTGCAAAATCAAGGTAACGGCCCGCGAGAAAACCCTCGATTCCGTTAACCATACCATATACGGTGCCGATCTGATCCGGATGTCTGTATGCTTCGGAAACTACGCCGTAAAGACTGCTGTTAATGACTGCTGTAGGTCCGCCGGACTGGCCGGCAATCAGATTTTTTTTGCTCATGGAAATACCTCCGAAATGATCATGCGGCATCAATAAATGCCGGATAATTATAAACCGCGTTTATTATAACATAGTACGTGTAGAATAAAAACTAAAAATATTGTTGACAAAAAAAGAATAATCTATTATGATTTTCATCGTGTAAATGCAATGAAGGCATTATGCAATTTGCCAACCACTTCAGAGAGCCGGCGGCGGGTGTGAGCCGGTGTGAGTACAAAGCTGCAGTCTCCTGCCTGAGCAGATTTCCTGAAGAATTGAGCTCAAAAATGAACTCAAAATTGTGTAGGGAAATCCGGCTTGCCCCGTTATCAAGGCAAGGTGCTTTATCGAGCGCCGATGAGCGGCTGCTTTATGCAGCAATCTGGGTGGTACCGCGATTAGAAACGTTATTAATCGTCCCGGAGATTCATGCGATCATGAATCTCCGGGATTTTTTGTTTTCATAAGTGTAAAGGAGTAAGGAATAATGAAGACATTAAAACTCATTGACATGACGCTGCGGGAAGCTTCCGCAATCCGTGGAAGAGAACTCACCTTCAAGGAAAAACTCGAGATTGCCAGAAGCCTTGACCGGCTGAAAGCAGACACGATCGAACTTGCCCCCATCTCAGGAAGCAGAGCAGATCAGCTGGCAAACAGCACGATCGCCTCCATGGTCGCAACCAGAATATCCGCAGCGGTGGATATTTCTATCGGAAACGTAGAAGAAACATGGATGAGCGTAAAGAGCGCGGGAAAACCGAAGCTTAACCTTCTGGTTCCTGTCTCTCCTGTACAGATGGAATATACATGCCACAAAAAAGCTCCCGCGATGCTCGAAACGATCCGCGAACAGATCAAACAGTGCCGCTTCTACAGCGAACACGTAGAATTTTCCGCAGTCGATGCCTCCAGAGCAGAACAGGACTTCCTGTATCAGGCCATCAACACCGCGATCGAAGCCGGCGCAGACAAGGTAACGATCTGTGACACCGCAGGCGTGATGCTGCCCGACGAGTTCGGCGCATTTGTCGCAGCGGTAAAGAAAAACTGCCCCGGTCTTGACAACATCGAACTGTACGTGCAGATCAGCGATGAGATGAACATGGCGGTAGCCTGCGCGGCGGCAGCCGTTGCAAACGGCGCAGCAGGCGTCAAATGCACCGCAGTCAACAATGGATATCCGACCCTGGAAGAGATGACCCACTTCGTGCAGATCAAAGGCGTCGACATGGGCATCACCACTCAGATCCGCGTAACAGAACTGAACAGAACCGTTCGCCAGCTGGAAAAGATCCTCTCCCCCGAGGAAGAAAACCGCTTTGCCAACGTAACGATCGAAGGCATCGGAACCGCTAACGTGTGCCTGGACAGCAACGACAGCATAGAAGAAGTGATAAAAGTGGTCCGCCAGCTCGGCTACGACCTTACCGAAGAAGACAATGCCAAAGTCTACGAAGCATTCCTTCGCGTAGCGGACAAAAAACACTTTGTGGGAACAAGAGAGCTGGACGCCATCGTAGCCAGCACCGCCATGGAAGTTCCCTCCACCTTCCGCATCAAAAGCTATGTCATCAACAGCGGAAACGTCATTACCGCAACAGCAAACATCCTGCTTGAGAAAAACGGCGAAGAGCTGCGCGGCGTAGGAATCGGCGACGGCCCCATCGACGCCGCTTTCCAGGCGATCGAGCAGATCATCGGCCATCACTACGAGCTGGATGACTTCCAGATCCAGACAGTCACCGAAGGACGCGACGCTATGGGATCGGCTCTCGTAAAACTCCGCGCTTCCGGCAGAGTGTACTCCGGAAACGGAATATCCACCGACATCATCGGCGCTTCTATCCGCGCATACTTAAGCGCACTGAACAAGATCGTTTACGAAGAAGCATGACATAACCGACAGCCCACGTATTGGGCCGGCGGTTACCGGCAAGCAGCAAAACGGATTGCCGGTTTCCTTGCTATAGAGCAGCTACACAGGAGGAACAATATGTTAAAACTTTCATTTTCGATAAGGCACTGGGCCGGGATCAGCTGGGAAGAGTTCTGCAGCACAGCGTCCGGCACCGGGATGTCCGGAATTGAGATCCACGATGTGACTGACCCGATCTTTCAGGGAAAGGGAAGCCCGACAAATCCGGACCAGGCCGCTTATCAGAGAAGGCGCCTTGCGGCAGAAGGACTTTCAATCCCCTGTCTGGGAACAGTCAAAGACTTCACCGATCCTTCATTTATACGTGAACTTTCGGAATGCATTGACATAGCCGTTAATCTTGGAATCGAGACGATCGGGATCCATACAGCCTGCACAGACATGGAAACATGTGTACAGAGTCTCGGGATCGGTCTGGAAGCAGTCGGCGACCGCCCCGTGACGCTTCTGGTCGAAACAGCGGACGCTTATTCGGACACCGGAAGGCTGCGCGACCTGCTCAACCGCTTCGCGGACGACAGACTGTGCGCTCTGTGGAACATGTACAACACTTATGTGGAAGCAGGCGAAGATGCCGAGAAGACGATCACCAATCTGGGGGCATATACAAAACATGTCCGCATACATGACTTCCGAAAAGAGAACGGAACGGTTCTGCCCGAACTCATGGGAGAAGGTTCCCTCCCCGTCCTCGATTTCATGAACGCACTGCGCTCTGTAAACTACGACGGTTTTATCTCGCTGGAGTGGCACCCCGACTGGGCACCGGAGATCGCCGACCTGGAGATCATCCTGACACATTTCGAGAACGGAATGCGCAGATACGAAAATACCAGGCTGAACCGCCGTCACCACTACTGGAACAACCGGCATACCGGAACATATGTGTGGAAAAAAGGAACCCTGATCGACCAGACCTTCCCGCAGGTGCTGGACACCATGGTGAAAGAGTATCCCGATCAGCTGGCCATCAAATACACGACCCTGGATTACACCAGAACCTACAGCCAGTTCCGCGATGACGTCGACGAATTCGCCAGAGTCCTTGTATCTCTCGGCGTAAAAGCCGGCTCAAAAGTGACGATCTGGGCGACGAATGTGCCGCAGTGGTTCCTCACCTTCTGGGCAACCACAAAGATCGGCGCTGTCCTCGTCACGATGAACACCGCGTATAAGATCCACGAGGCGGAATATCTTCTCCGCCAGTCCGACACACATACGCTGGTCATGATCGAAGGATACAGAGATTCCAACTACAAACAGATCATCAGCGAGCTCTGCCCCGAACTCGCAGACAAAAAGCCGGGCAGCAGACTGCACAGCAAACGCCTGCCGTTCCTCAGAAATGTCATCACGGTCGGGTTTAAAATGCCCGGTGCGATCACCTGGGAAGAATCCTTCGAATATGCCGACAGGACTCCAATGGAAGAAATCCGCCGTATGGCAGCAACGGTAGACGTCAATGATGTCTGCAACATGCAGTACACCTCGGGCACCACCGGCTTCCCCAAAGGCGTAATGCTCACTCACTACAACATAGTAAACGACGGCAAGAGTATCGGCGACGGCATGGATCTCTCCACGGCCGACCGCATGATGATACAGGTTCCGATGTTCCACTGCTTCGGCATGGTTCTGGCGATGACCGCCACCATGACCCACGGCGGGACCATCCTGCCAATCCCGTACTTCTCACCGAAATCTTCGCTGGCCTGCATCAACAATGAACACATCACGGCCTTCCACGGCGTACCGACCATGTTCATCGCCATGCTGGAGCATCCGGATTTCCCGAAGACAGACTTCAGCTTCATGCGTACAGGCATCATGGCCGGAAGCCCGTGCCCGATCTCGGTAATGCGTGACGTGGTCGAAAAAATGCACATGCCCGAGATTGTCATTGTTTACGGACAGACAGAAGCATCACCCGGCTGTACAATGAGCAGGACAACAGACTCTCTGGAAGTACGTGTAACGACCGTCGGCAGCGCGTTCCCCGAGGTAGAGTGCAAAATTGTGGATCCCGAGACCGGAGAGGACTGCCCCGACGAAGTGATCGGAGAGTTCGTCGCCCGCGGCTATAATATAATGAAAGGATACTACAAAATGCCCAAGGCGACCGCATCCGCGATCGACAAGGATGGCTGGCTTCACACAGGCGATCTGGCATGCCGTACCCCCGAAGGAAACTACCGTATCACGGGCCGCTTAAAAGACATGATCATCCGCGGCGGCGAGAATATCTATCCGAAGGAGATAGAAGAATTCATCTACACTCATCCGCTGGTGAGCGATGTCCAGGTTATCGGTGTCCCCGATGAAGCCATGGGCGAAGAGATCATGGCCTGCATCATCCTGAAAGAAGGGGAGTCCATGACGGAAGACGAGATGAAGAAGTTCGTCAGGGACCACATGGCAAAACATAAAGTGCCGAAGTACATCGACTTTGTGGACCGCTTCCCGATGAATGACGCCGGAAAGATCCAGAAATACAAGATGCGCGAGGAAGCAGTGAAAAAACTTGGCCTGGAGAAGGCTGCTAATATTGAGACGGCATGAGCGGAGTAATAGAATGACTAGAATAATTGACAGCCACTGCCACATTTATCCCGAGAAGATCGCGCATAAGGCAGTGATAGCTATAGACGATTTTTACGGTGGCATCTCCGGTCATCATCATGACGGGACTACCGAGACACTGATCGAGAGCGGAAAAGAGGCCGGGATCACTCATTTTGTGGTGCATTCTGTAGCGACAACTCCGCATCAGGTTTCCAGTATCAATCATTTTATCGAGGATGCGGTAGAAAAATCCGGTGGTGCATTTACCGGACTCGGTGCACTACATCCCGAGTCCGAGACACCGGAGGAGGATTTTAAGCAGATCCTTGATCTTGGACTTTGCGGTGTTAAGCTTCATCCGGATATTCAGCAGTTTCAGGCGGACAGCACTAAGGCGTTCAGGCTCTATGAGATGATCGAGGACAGCGGGCTCCCTGTTCTGGTGCATGCGGGCGATTCCCGGTACGATTATTCGAACCCTGACAGGATCGCGCATATCCTTAAATCCTTCCCGCGCCTGAAGCTGGTGGCTGCTCATCTGGGCGGTTACAGTGTGTGGGAGGAAGCAGTCCTTAAGCTGTCGGATTTCCCGAATGTGTGGGTGGACACTTCTTCATCCTTCCCCTTCCTTGAGCCCGAGAGGGCCGGCGAGATCATCCGGGAGTTCGGTACCGATAAAGTAATGTTCGGGACGGACTATCCTCTGTGGGTGCAGACCCCCGACTTGGAGTACATGAAGGCGCTTGACCTGACCGATGAGGAGGAAGAGCGCATCTATTGGGCTAATTGCGCTGAACTTTATAATATGGAATTTTAGATTATTGTTTCATTTTTCCTTTCGCCGGGAGGGCCATGCTCCCCGGCAAGCCACAGGCCGGGGACGCATCAGTCTGTGAACCGGTGCCTGCTGATCCTCAGAGCCAATCCGCTAAGAAGAACTA
>CADCPK010000430.1 GCA_902803215.1 uncultured Lachnospiraceae bacterium | reverse complement strand
GAAAGTCCGGTGATCTCGCGCATCTCTCGGATACGATGGGCAAGGTCCATAAGGTTGGTAGCGTCTACTTGAGCCATTTTGTTTTTACCTCCGCTGAAAATTTTGTGTTCCGGTTTATGAATGTATGAAAAACGGGGTGTGCTTTACCTGCCGTGGATGATGTCTCTCCATGGCATAAAAAAATGCCCGTCTCAAATTTCTTTGAGACGAGCAATTATTACCCGCGGTACCACTCAAATTGCCGTATAATACGGCCACTCACCGGAATCTATCAATTCCTTTGCCTTAACGCAGCATTCACGGAAAGCGTCTACTCGGCATTTTTCCGCCTTTCGGGCTTTCGGCTCAGAAGTGATAAGTCATTGGAAGTCCGCTTCCGGTTCTCACCAGCCACCGGTTCTCTGTGCGCTTCGTTTCCCGACCGTCTTCGTCACAGCCTTTCAACTGTGCATTCTAGCACTTGGCGGTGGGCGTGTCAATCATTTTTTTGAAACGAGGGACGGTTCCTCGTTCCATTTTTTGTGTTCACAGTGTCAGGTACCGTGAACAAAATGTGAACAGTCGGGGGTGCCGTAAGCCCAATACTTGATACCTTGCATGCTTTACTTTTCAGGCCGCAATCGCGCAGCAAGTGCGCAATTCGGCTGTAAATGATAACGATAACTTTTCACTTATAAACCGGCGGCCTGCACAAGCATAAAAATTGGGAAATACATCAGAACAAAGGCCCCGATAATTACGCCCATATATGCCCCCTGTTTTCCGCTCAATGATAGTGAACACATGCGAAATACTGCGTAACACATGGCAAAAGGTATGAATAATATCACCACAAGAAACACTATGTCACCGATTTCGTACCACGGATTCATAATTTTACTCAATCCGCATACCAGAAATGACAAAAGGAAGTGGATCAATATTGTGCCAAATGCATATAGCAAATGAAACACCGCCGTTTGCCATGTGTCGTATTCTTCTTTTATACTGCTTGCCAGAGCAGCGGCACTGATAATTATGAAAAAGGGACTAAACATACCGGCGACATCCCCCTGAGATCCTTGCCCCGGAAGCATCCCATCTACCAATAAATGGCTAAACACATCCCAAACCAAAAACCCCAAAACAAATGTTATTATCAAGCTTCCTGTTGACTCCCGAATGAATGGCTTCAGCCCTTCAAAATTGTTTTTCTTCTCGCTCATGATTATTATCGCTCCTTCTTATCTGCTTTTTCTGCCGGGACGGGAGCTGTTCTCTGTCTCGGCTACGTTTCGGATTTACAGATAGCATATCATGCTCAATAATCATTTTTGTCCGAGAGGAACCCGGCTATTGTTCACAGAATGTTCACGGTACCTGACACCATAAACTGCAGTTTATGGTGTCAGGTACCGTGAACAAAATGTGAACAAGAGAACCCGAGCCGGCATTTTACCACCGCTCGGGTTCCTTCTCATTCAACTATAATATTGTATGCAGCCTCAAAGCTCTCGCCCGGTTCCAGGCTTTGCTCCCAGTCGCGGTCCTTAAGCTCGCCGGCAAAGCTCTCGCTGTCGCACCTGCCGTACCAGGGCTCAATGCAGATGAACGGGGCATGCTTTTTGGGCGGCGACCAGATGCCTACCAGAGGCGAATCGAATTCCACCGTAAGGTATGCCTTTTTCTCGCTGTCCACAAGCGAAACCCGCTGCACCTGACCATTCTCAAGCACTTTGGCATCGTTGTCAAACAGGGTATCTGTAATGGGAAGATACCCTTCCTCTGTCTCGATCGTTTCACATCTGTCGGTGACGGTACCGCCCTGTCCGAAGATCCGGTTGGTCAGCTGAGGCACCGCTTTTCCGTCCTTCGTTTCAAAGAGCAGGCTGCAGTCCGTCTGCTTCTCGCCCTCCTTCACCGGGCAGTAAAAAGCAGGATGCGCGCCGATGGCATAGTACATCGTCTTGTCGCCGTAGTTGGTCACTTTCCACATGACCTTCACGCCGTTTTCCAGCAGCTGATAACCGATGCCAAGGCAGAAGCCAAAGGGATAGATCTTCCTGCTCTCCTCGTCATCCGAAAGGCCAAACCAGACCGTGTCCTCCGTTTGACTCACAAGCTCAAAATCTCTGTCCCTCGCAAAGCCATGCTGCCCTATCCGATACTCTTTCCCCTCATGACGGTAAACGCCATCCTTCACTCCTCCCACAAACGGAAACAGCACAGGTGACGAGCGGTTCCAAAATGCAGGATCCCCGCACCAGAGGTACTCCGTACCATTATTTTTCAGTGATTTGAGTTCCGCACCATGATAGTTGATGCCTATCTCCATATTCTTATTCTTTAAAATAATATCCGCCATCCCGCTCCTCCTTATTCGTTGATGATAGTTTTTCGCTTCTGTTTCAAAACTGATTTGCCATCTGCCGCATTGATGACAATCAACGCAGCCCGTCCGGAATAAAGTTACATCCGGGCTATATTATACTCTACAAGGCAAAAAAATACCAGACAGAAGAGCTATATCATATGCGTATAGCTCTTCTATCCGGTATCTTTGCGTCAGCGGTGAATCACACGGACAGTTTCCTCTTCATCCCACGACAAGTCGGGACAATGGGAACCGTTCCCCAGCTTTATTCTCCCACGATCGCATGAGTAATATTCTCAGCGGGCTTGTTCCACAGGAACGAAACAATATATCCAACAATATACAGAGGTATGAACGTAGACAAAATCCCGAAGGGAACCGCCTGTATCGGTCCATGGTTCATGACGCAGATATTAAACCATGTAAGAATGATGCTGTTGACAAGCACGTAGACGAAATTGACTACTACATTCAGAAGCAGGCCAAACGGCAGCGAACCGGGCTTGGCTTTAAACAGCCCTGCAAATGCGATCCCCCACGGAACACATGGAATGAACAGGCCGACGATCAGCGAGATCAGATATGCCAGTCCAAAATTGATCAGCAGCAGTTTGATATTCACCTTTCCTGTTGCCAGAAGTTGAGCTGCCAGCGAAATCGAAAGTGCAATCGGAATGTTCATAATGAGAGCATTGACAAACCGATATTTGAAGCTTGGTCTTTGGTTCATTTTTGCGCCTCTTTTTTAGGAAATATTTTTTATACTGTATCCACAATTATACATATATTTCTCACAATCAGCAAGGTCAAATCGCACAATTATTGTTAATCTTTCGCATATAAAGCCCTTTTTCGGATATTTTTCATCCGGAGTTTTTCACAAATGATTCACGGGGCCGAGTACCATATGGAACCGGGCAAGGTAAACCACGCGTCGATTGCCATTTGTTCTCATGCGTGTTATATTTTGCTCAGGAGGTGCCCAGATTTGAAAAAAACGACATTCGGTTCTCGTATTCGTTATCTTCGAAAACAACACAATATGACACAGGCGCAGCTGGCCGAACAGCTCGGCGTCACCGACAAGGCTGTATCAAAGTGGGAAAGAGATCTTTCTTATCCCGATCCGGCCCTGTTTCCGGAGCTGGCCAACATCCTCGGAGTCACTGTGGACGACCTGCTGAATGAAACCGCCGGCGAAGACCGGCCATCCCGGCTCCTGCGCATTTTAGGAATGTCCCACGATATTCGTACCCCGCTGCATATTATCCTTGGGTGCATAAATCTGGCAGAATTAACCAAGGACGATCCCGATCTTTTGCTTCATTATCTGGAGAGCATACGAATCTCGGGAGAATATCTTCTTGGATGTATCAATCATCTGATGTATGTTGCGGGTCATACCCCCAAGACAGAGGACGATAAGACATACCCGGCCAATATTCAGGAGCTTTCGGAGTATCTGAACAGGCGGGCCGACGCGCGAAAAAGCGCCCTGAAGGATTATGATTTCGGCGGGAAGAGGCTTCTCGTAGTCGACGATATCGCCATCAACCGCGAAATCATCGCTGCGTCGCTAAAGAGGACAGGTGCGAAAGTGGATTTCGCAGAGTCCGGAGAGGCTTGTCTGGAAAAAATCGCGACATCCCCCGCAGGTCATTTTGATTTGATCCTGATGGATATTATGATGCCCGGTATAGATGGGCTCGAAACAACGAGGAGGATCCGAAAACTCCCGGATCCTTCAAAGGCGGCGATCCCTGTCATTGCGGTGAGCGCAAATATTTACGATAATGACAGAAATACCGCAACCGAAGCAGGCATGAATGCATTCATAGAGAAGCCGGTCGCTATTGACAGGCTGTTTGAGGCGATGGACCGGATCATCGGCTAATGCGGAGGAACAGGAGCCGAGGGAACTCACCCTCTGTGTGAGTCGCTCTTCCCATCCCGTGACTCTCCGTTCCACTCCCTCCCGCATAAGTCATGGAAATACGGTCCCTGTCGGCTCATAATCTCAGAAGCCTGTAAACATAGCAAATCGCACAGGGATCCATGTTGGTGCGAGACCGAGACTGCCGTCCCGCCAAACATGCCCTATCCCATGCGTGCAAGACCGCTTCCCCTGGGGCCGCCCTGCTCCCTCAGCAGGGCGGCCCCATTTTTTTGATCACATAAGAAAAAAGGGAAGGTTCTCTGTCCCGGGCTTACCCGGACCGGAGAACCTTCCCTTTTTTGTTCATATTTTGTTTACAGTACCTGACACCATGAACGTCTGTTCACATTGTTCATAATTTGTTTACAGTACCTGACACCGTGAACTCACTATTTCAGTGGTCTCGAACCGTCCCCCGGTGTTGAGTGACCTGACAGGCAATCAGGAAATAGGTAAAATCAAGTCCGTCTTCGATGGAAATGATCGGATATTTTTCGATGCTTTGACCCACGTGTTTCCTGTCTCGCTTGACAAGCTTTCAAAAGATAAGTAAAATCGACTGCGGACCGCGCGCAGCAACAAACGCGGTCTATTAACAATATTAGTAAAGGTACTTAAATGCGGTAAATCATCATGAATAACAAGAGAGAACAGCTTGGCAGCCGCATCGGCTTTATCATGCTGAGTGCGGGCTGTGCTATAGGATGCGGTAATATCTGGAAATTCCCGTGGATGACGGGGCAGAATGGTGGTGGAGGCTTCGTCCTCATTTATCTCATTTGTCTGATCCTTCTGGGGCTTCCTGCCATGACCATGGAATTTTCTGTCGGAAGGGCAGCGCAGGCGAGCCCTGTGAGAATGTATCAGAAGCTCGAAAAGCCCGGGCAGAAATGGCACATCCACGGATATTTTGCTTTGCTCGGAAATGTGTGCCTCATGGCCTTCTACACCGTCGTCACCGGCTGGATCATCTACTATTTTGTCATGTTCCTCTTCGGGAAGTATCAGTCGCTGGGGTTTGTTCCCATGATCACCAACCCCGGGCTGAATGTCGCATTCATGCTGATCGCGGTAGCCCTTGGCTTCCTGATCCTCAGTTTTAATCTGCAGGGCGGCCTCGAGCGCGTCACAAAATATATGATGTCCGCGCTGCTGGTCCTGATGATCGTGCTGGCGGTTCGAAGCCTCCTGCTTGACGGAGCAGCTGAGGGTCTTCGCTTTTACCTGGTCCCCGACTTTGGAAAGATCAACCTGCATGTCATCGTTATGGCGATGAACCAGGCTTTCTTTACCTTAAGCGTCGGTATCGGATCGATGGCGATCTTCGGCAGCTACATCGGCAAAGAGCGCTCACTTATGGGAGAATCCGTCAACGTCATCTTCCTTGATACTTTTGTCGCCATCATGGCGGGCATCATCATTTTCCCTGCCTGCTACACCTACAGTATCGAAGTGAACGACGGACCGTCGCTTCTTTTTAACACGATGACGTCGGTCTTCAATCATATGAAAGGCGGCAGGGTCTGGGGCACGCTGTTCTTCATGTTTATGGTATTCGCGGCTTTCTCGACCGAGCTTGCCGTTTTCGAGAATATTCTCGCCTGCGTGCGTGAGCTGACCGGGTGGAACCGCCCTAAAGGGTGCATCGCATGCGGCATCGGCATTTCTCTGCTCTCGACAACTACCGCTCTGGGTTACAGTGTACTGCATTTTCAGCCATTCGCGGAAGGTTCCGCATGGCTGGACTTCTGGGACTTCATCGTCAGCACCAATCTTCTGCCGCTGGGCGCGCTTGTCTTCTCGCTCTTCTGCTGCTACAAGAAAGGCTGGGGCTGGGACGCGTTTATCGCCGAGGCCAATACGGGCAAGGGGCTGAAGGTGCAGCAATGGATGAAGCCGCTGTTTATGTATTTTGTGCCGGTCTGTATTATTGGGTTGTATGTGTATGGGCTTGTGACGTTTAAGTGGAAGTGACACGGGGGACGTTTCTCGGCGACCAATGAGTAAATGGGGACGTTTCTTTTTGACTCATTTTTGCGGGCAAAAATGAGTCAAAAAGAAACGTCCCCATTTACTCATTTTTCCTCCACAAACATCCGTGTAAGCCGCGGCACATTAAAGCGCCCCATAAACAGATCGCACTTGCACAGGAGCGAGAAGAACAGATGCCTGCCCTGCCCCGAGAGTGTCTCGTAGTTTCCCTGCCCTTTTGCCAGGATGATGTCCGCCTCGTCCAGGGCTTTCTTTGATTCGGCGGGCATCAGGTCGTAGACCGTTCCGGCCATGGCTTCGCCGTTATCAAAAACCTCGCAGACTTTGTCGAGCCCTGTATAATGTGCATCTTCGGGCGTTGCATCGTTCAGCACCTCGCGGCCTCGCACCAGTGCTTTTACCGACAGGTGCGGGAATCTTTTTTTGAGCTGCTCGATAAACAGCCTGTCCAGCACGATCTCGCCGCAGTTGTCGCAGATCAGGAGAAAGATCCGCCCTTTTTCACATTCAGCGAGGAACGAAGCATATGTCTTTCTGTCATCCTCACGCATTTCTTTCTCCGCGAAAAGACTGAGGAACTCGTCCTTATCCACGTGGTTCATGGCGCCGAAATCGATATAGTTTCCGATGCCGGCCATGACAAGGGATGCTGCCAACGGGTCTTTCGATTGTTCTATCTCTTCTCTCAGCGCTTCTTCCATGGAGAGGACCAGATCGTTGTATTGCTTCTTTATGTCGCTGTAATCCGCAGGAGCTCCAAAATATTTTTCATGGACTTTTCCGAAGAGCCACACTAAGTATGGAGAAGTGTCGCTCTCTTTTCGGTTGTCGATGATGTTACGTACCTCTTTCAGATATTCTTCATTGTCGGTTTTGTGCTTCTGCTTGTCATAGAGGCAGGCAGCGCAGGTTGGTGATATTCGCATATTGTGGTTTTCCTTTCACTCCAGCTTCTCCGCCGCAGTCTGCATCAGTTCTATGATCGGCAGGTGCTGGGGACATACGCTCTCGCATTGGCCGCAGGCGATGCAGTCTGAGGCCTTTCCGTGTCCGCTTGAAACTATTCCTTTATAGTATGTCTTCGGGCGGAAGGTTTCATCGTACAGCGTCATGGTGTTGAGTGACTTGAACACATCAGGGATGCTGATGTTCATGGGACAGCCGTCTATGCAGTACTTGCAGGCTGTGCATCCGATGAGCGGGATATCCAGCATGATGGAGGTGACTTCTTCCACGGCGCTTCGCTCCTCGTCGCTGAGAGGCTCGAAGTTTGAAAGCGTGTTTATATTATCCTTCATCTGCTCTGTGACGGACATTCCCGAGAGGATCGTTGCCACGCCCGGAAGCGAGGCCACGAAACGAAGCGCCCAGGAAGCGATGGAGGCGTCGGGCCTTATCGCTTTATACTTTGCTTCGAGCTCGGGTTTTAAGCTTGCCAGCGTTCCGCCTTTTACCGGCTCCATGATGATCATAGGGATGTTTCGTTTATGCAGAATCTCGTAAAGCTTTCCCGAACAAACCACCGGATTGTTCCAGTCCGCATAATTGAGCTGGATCTGGACAAATTCCACCTCGGGATGACGGTCCAGAACTTCTTCAAGCAGATCGGGACTTCCGTGGAAGGAAAAACCGAAGTGTTTGATCTTGCCTTCTTTTTTCTTCTCCACTCCCCAGCTGAAGCAGTCCAGGCTTTCATATTTATCAATGTTGCCATTCTCGACAGAATGAAGCAGATAATAATCGTAATAATCAACACCGGCACGCTCGAGCTGCTCGTTGAAGATTCGATCGCGGTCATCTTTGTTTTTCAGTTCCCAAACCGGCAGTTTGGTAGCCAGGGTGAAGCTGTCTCTGGGGTATCTTTTGACGATAGCTTCTCCCGCGGCGACCTCGGATTTTCCGCCGTGGTAAACGTAGGCCGTGTCAAAGTAGTTCATCCCCGATTCCATATAGAGATCTACCATCCGGCAGACTTCCTCCATGTCGATCCTGCCGTCTTTTTCGGGCAGTCTCATGAGTCCGAAACCGAGTTTTGGCATAAGGTCAGCGTTGATCTTCATATAATGTTCTCCTTTTCTGTCCGTTTGTGGATCATCGTGTACTTATTTTGGTATTTTCCGTCTAGATTGCAGTCAAAGATAACCGGCAATCTACTTCTCTTTTTGAAGGAGGGCACTTACTTGTAATGATTAAACCGAAATTGAGAATGATGCTCTATTTGTTCAAGTCTTAACTGATCGAAGGGGTATTTTTCGAGATAATACCGCTCATATGAAGTTCACCCTAAACTCATATTCTGCTTCATATAGCTGATGATTTCAGCATACTTATCATGTTCGTCCTTTGGATATTCGAAGGAAAATGAGCAGCATATGCTGCCGAATTTCTTATAATAATACATTTCCGTCGAGCCTTCGTCCTGATAATAGCTCAGTGTATCCGCTGTTGTTTCCTTTCCGAAAACCGAGCTCTTGTCATAGACATATTCAAAATCGCTTTCGGGGGTATCTCCCATATTATGGCTTCCGGACATTGCAAGAGTTGCGCCTTCTCCTTCCATACAGATTCCGTCGCCGTTGCCCGGAAGTTCCCCAGACTGCCCAAAATAATTGGGGAAAGGGATGGAAAAGTTGAAGCGGGAATTATGATATATATTGTAATTCGGGGAATTCTGAGACTGTGGGGCAAGCAGGATCGTATCCCATCCGTAATAATCCGAAGCGTATGCAGTGCCACTGAGTAGGGTGCAGCACAGAAGCGCTGCGGCCAGTATTCCTTTTTTCATGCTTTCTTCCTCCATATTTATGCACAGGGACAATCTTTTTATACACGAGGATAATCCTTTTATACAAGGGGACGGTCTGAGACCGCTGAAAAAGTCATGAGCTGTCATTAAAGTCCGAAACAGACGACTACAAACATCATTTCTAACAATCTTCTCTGTCTGATTTGCCCTTGGAAGCCCGAATAGGACAACCGCAAATATCGTTTCTTGCAATTATCTCTGTCTGATTTGCCCTTGGAAGCCCGAATAGGACAACCACAAATGTCGACACTTGCAATTTTCTCTGTTCGACGTTCCATTTGTACCCTGAAAAGGAAACCTTATGTCACCGGATAGATTCCCTTACTGTCTTTTTATAAGTGAATCGCAAGACAAAGAACCGTCCCCTGTCTTTTCCGCAAGTTTTGCCGCGCCGATTGCCGCTTCTTCCTTTTGCTCCGATAGGTATGATTTTCGACCGAAAACATCTTCGCAGATTTTTCTGAGAAGCGGGTTGTTCCGCAGAGCGTTTCCGCACAGGAGAAGTCGTCCTTTGCCTTCCGGAAGCTGCATTTTTTGGTAGGTCTCGTACAGTTCTGTGCATACGCCACGGTAAAAGCCCAGCGCCAAAGATCCGGGAGTGAAGTTGTTCATGGTGATCCCGGTGATGGAGCCGCGCAGGGTGGGATCGAGCCTTGTTCCGCGGAATTGTGTGTTTATTTTCAGGGTTTCTTCACTTACCGCCTCTCTGGCATATTCTTTTTCTGCCGCCTGCATCATCATGCCAAACATCGCATCCTTCTCCGCTCCCGACGAAAACATCCCGCAGGTTTCGCAGAAGAAGCGATTCAGCATGGCGAACGAAGTACCGCCGCACAGGCCGACACCCAGATAAAGATATTTTCCTTCCACAAAAGGCCTGCATTCCACATCTGTATCAGGGATGATCTCTGTGCGCACGACGGAAATCTGGCTTGATGTTCCGATACTGATCACGGCATCGTCCGGGTCCTGCACAAGCCCGAGCACCCCTGCCTGATTATCTCCGATGGCGACAACGACTTCGATTCCGGTATCTGTTTTTCCGATGATGCTTTCTTCTTTCAGCACCTCCGGAAGCAGGGATGCATCGATTCCCGCTCGTGTACATGCTTCCCGGTCGAAATCCATTTTTTGCATATCAAAAAGCCCGAAGCTTGCTGCGTTGGTCGTATGGGTCACAGGCCGGGTTGCTCCTGTGAGTTTCATCCCGACGTAGTCCATGATCGTGGTGATACAGGCTGCGTTTGTTGGTGCACAGTCATTAAGCAGGTTATAAAAATGTGTGGTCAAGCCGTAGCCGGTGGCCATGGGGTAGCCGGTCAGGTCGCTGAGTTGTTCGGCATATGTCTTTCCGTTTTCGGGCACGGAGTTCTCGTTCTTTTCTCCGGATGGTGCGTTTTCGGGTGCGGAGTTCTTGCTTTTTTCCTCTGATGGTGAGTTTTCTCGCCCGGCTTCCTGCAGTGGGGTTTCTTGTACGGCATCACGCGACAGGTTTTCTCCCATGTGCTCACACGGCAGATTTCCCCTCTCGTCCTCCCACGTCGTCAAAAGTGAAATTGCATTTCCGTCCTTATCCACGTAAAGCATCCCGTGCATCTGCCCGGTCAGGCCGATCCTTGCAATGTCCGGCCATGTTCTCTTGTATTCTTCCACCAGGTTAACGCATTTTTCCCATATTAGTTCAGGGTCCTGCTGCCTTACCCACACCGGTCCCGGGATCGCGGTATCATTGGGGATCGTGCGGGAAGTTAGTTGTCTGCCCGTTTCTGTATCCATCACCACGGAACTGATCGAGGTAGTTCCGATATCCATTCCTATAACCTTCATCGTTCACTCTCCTTTCCGAAATCAGGAAATCCTCAGCTTGCATTTTAACCAATACAAGTAAGTCCTCTCCTTCAAAAAGCGCAAAGCTTTTAAG
>CADCPK010000429.1 GCA_902803215.1 uncultured Lachnospiraceae bacterium | reverse complement strand
GCATGGGATCTTTCGGACACTTTCAACGGTCTGATGGCTATCCCCAACCTGATCGGTGTAATTTCGCTCAGCGGTACTGTCATGGCTATTACCAAAAACTATACGGACAGGACATTCCACAATAAGAAGATTAAGCCGATGTATTCTGCTTTTGAGGATATTCAGAAAATGCAGGAGAGATCTGCTAAATAATGAGTAAATGGGGACGTATTTCTCCGACTCGTTTTTGAGTAAATGGGGACGTATCTCTCCGACTCATTTTTGCTTGCAAAAATGAGTCGGAGAGATACGTCCCTATTTACTCATGTGCATTTGGACATTGTTTGGACGGGCTGTGGTAGTATATAAAAGATTATAGGTGTCTGCTCCTTTGGGGGCCGGGCTGCAGTATCTTCCTAAAAGTCGCCCCTGTTTTTTATAAACAATTGTGATATAATAATAAAAGGTAGAAAAGAAAGGAGATCTGTCATGACACAGAACATTGTAGTTGCCTTATTTGAGGTTGAGAGCGAAGCGTACCAGGCACTGACTCAGCTGAGAAATTATCCGGGAGATGAAAAATGCTATGTTTCTGCAGCCGCTCTTGTTAAGAAAGAGAACGGCGCAATGCATGTTGTCGATGCTTTCGACACAGGAGCTAACACATCAGATGATACCGCAATCGGTGGGCTTATCGGAGCTCTGTTTGGAGTTATCGGTGGTCCGATCGGCGTTCTGCTTGGCGGAAGCTACGGCATGCTTCTCGGATCTGTGCTTGATACAGACGATGCTTTGATGAATGCTTCTATGCTGGAGCGGATTGCGAAGAAGATGGACGACGGAGATGTCGCGGTCGTTGGCCTTGCATTCGAGGAGGATGAGGCGATTCTGGATCAGAAACTGGCCGGATTCAAAGTCATCATTGCTCGTTTTGATGCAGCTGTGGTAGCCGAAGAAGTGGAAGAAGCTCAGCGCATGGAAGAAGAGATGGCTCGTATGGCCCGCAAGGAGCTTCGCGATGAGAGGAAAGCCGAACGTAAAGACAAGATAGCAGAGAAGAAAGCTAAACTTTCGGCAGACTGGGACGGATTCAAGGCTAAATTCAAGAAGAAAGACGCAGACGCGGTTCAGGAATGAGAAGCCTGAAAGGCAGGACTCAAAAAGCAAGACACAGAGCGGTTCAGAAATGAGAAGCCTGAAAGGCAAGGCTCAAGTAGAAAGACGCAGAGCGGTACGGGAATGAGAAGCCTGAAAAGCACAATTCAAGCAGAAAGACGCAGAAAGTGCAGAACTTCAGACACATTATAATAAGGAGACATAAAACATGGAAGTAAAAAGAATCAGCATTCGTGAAGCAAAGAAAAGAATCAAAAACGATCCCGAACTGAGCAAAATGCTCGTCCGCAGCGGATGGAAAGAGATCGCCCTCGATCTGGACGGTGACGGAGTTGCCGATGTGGCTTTCTCCTGTGAGAAACTTGGACGCAAGATCGATACCATGGCTGTCGATCTGAGCGGAAACGGCGAGTACGACCTGTATATCCATGATTCCGACGGTAACGGCATTCCTGACACGATTTACATGATTCAGGAAGGCGAGGAAGAGAGAGTACTCGTAGCGTTCGGCGGAAAAGTTGAGCTCGGTTTCATCAATCTTGGTGTAAAAGTGGCAAACCTCCTGGTCGCCGAGGACTTCCTGAATAAAGAACTGGGCCTGTCCCTGATGGACCTTGCGGCTTATCTCAAACAGTATGCCGCAGTCATGCTGCTCGAAGTGCAGAAAAGAGAGAGCGCTGAAGGAATCGACAAGGTCTATTATTATCTGAGCGATGCCGGGACATATTATCTGGCAACCGTGGACGGAACAAAACCGAGAGTCAGACCGTTCGGCACGATCCTTCTGGATGACGGAAAACTGTATATCCAGACCGGAAAAGCAAAGGATGTTTCCAAACAGATCGCCGAGAATCCGTTTGTGGAGATCACCGCTTGCATGGCTAACGGAACCTGGATCCGCATTGCGACAGAGCTTGTGGAAGACGACAACCATGACGTGAAGGTAAAAATGCTCGAAGCGATGCCTTCGCTGAAAGCGATGTACAGCGCAGACGATGATAATATGCAGATGTTCTATATGAAAGATGCGACAGCGACATTCTGCTCGTTTACGGCGGAACCGGAGGTTGTTACATTCTGATGAGACAGATGCCCGGACTGTATCCATTGCAGTTCCGGGCTTTTTTAGGCCGCAATCGCGCAGCAAGTGCGCAATTCGGCTGTGAACGGTAACTTTTTTTCACTGTCATGATTGGAAAAAATAGGTTGTAAATAACCGTGTTTTGAGCTAATATTTAGGATGATTGAATTATTCATCCGAGGTCGATCGAAATTCTGCGGAACAGAATATCGATTAACGGTAGGCGGTACAGCCGGTTGGCCGTTTTCCTTGGACAATTATAAACATGGAGGAAGCATAATGATTTTTCAAGAGCTGAACAAGTTAAAGCGAAATACGATCATGTCATCAATCATTCTGATCGTGTTCGGTATTTTGATGGTTCTCTGCCCCGAGAACTATGTGCGTACGATGATTGAACTGATTGGGGCTGTACTTCTGGTCTTTTCGATGATCGGTATCCTGGAGTATCTGAGCAGCAACAAATCGCTGATCCGATACATATATCTCACCGGATGGCTGATCGTGGGAATCGTCGGATTTATGATCCTGATATTCGAGATCGATTCTCTTTATACGGTAGGAGTGCTTTTCGGTGCATTTCTTATCCTCAGCGGACTCAGCAATATCCTCAATGCGTTTGTTTATGCCAAACGTTCCGGGCGTAAAGGCTGGTGGGTCCTTGTCCTTTTGGGACTGGCTCTTATTGCGTGCGGCGTTCTGGTCTTTATCAATCCCTGGTGGGATTCCTACAGCAAGCTTTTCAAGGTGATCGGAGTCATGATCCTTTTCTCATCGTTTGTGAGCATACTCCGTCTGATCTGGATATGGCCTATTAAAAGTGAGTAAGGTTGCTACTCGCGGTTTTAAAGCTGTGAACAGTAACAAGTAAGGAGAAGAAAGCTGATGGGAAAAAAGAATAAAACAATGAACAGTGATAATAACAAGGTGGCGAACGAGATCGCCGCAGTTGAGAACGAGAACACGACGGTGGAGAATGAAGCTGCCGCGGCTGAGAATGAGAGCAGCGCGGAGAATACTTCGGGCACAACTTCTGCAGAGATAAAAAAGGAGCGCGAGGCGCTGAAAGATGAGCTGAAGAGGCAGGAAGAAGAAATAAAAGCGCAGCAGCTTGAAATGAAAAACAAGAATAAGGAGATC
Organism: uncultured Lachnospiraceae bacterium; assembly: GCA_902803215.1. Lineage (GTDB taxonomy): Bacteria > Bacillota > Clostridia > Lachnospirales > Lachnospiraceae > Blautia_A. The sequence continues at coordinate 1,914 of CADCPK010000429.1, read as the reverse complement.
CGCAGAAAGCGTAAAGAAGAAGTGCGTCAAAAACGGATCGAACTGCAGAACAGCGTCACGGAGACCGGAGTAAAATTCATGGAAGGCGCGAAGGAGATGAGCAGTGATCTCAAATCGCTGCTGTCAAAAGACATCAGTGCGATGAAGCGCGTCCAGAAAACGAGAGCCGCCGAGATCCTGGCCATTTTTGCCAAACATAATTTCTATGCCGGCGGGTTTACTCCTGTTGAGCTTCGCACGACTTTGGAGGATCTTGGCCCGACATATGTAAAGATCGGCCAGATCATGTCTAGCCGTGTCGATATGCTCCCCGAGAGCTACTGCAAGGAACTGGAAAAGCTTCGCCAGAATGTTAAGCCGCTGGACGCAGAGGTGGTCCGGGCCGTGATCGAGCAGGAGACCGGAAAGAAGATAGAGGAGATCTACAGTGAATTTGTCGATGAGCCGCTGGGATCCGCTTCGATCGGTCAGGCACATCTTGCGACGCTTCTCGACGGAACAAAAGTGGTCACAAAGGTACAGCGTCCACTGATCGCCGATATGATGCGGCAGGATTTTGTACTTCTTAAAAAGCTGGCGACGGGAGTTGCTGTCGTCAACGAGGGCGATGACAACAATACCGAGCAGATCGATCTGCTTGAAGTTATCAATGAGCTGGAGAAGGTGGAGGATGAAGAGCTTGACTTCCGTGTTGAAGCACAGAACACCATTTTCTTCAAGGAGAACTGTATCGAAGACGAGGCGGTGGTGAACTGCCCGACGATCTATCCCGAACTTACCAGCGAGCGTATGCTGACGATGTCATGCGTGGACGGTTATTCGGTTGCCAAAAAAGACAGACTGATCGAGGAGGGATATGACCCCAACGAGATCGGTGCGGCCATCATCAACAACTTTGTGCATCAGGTGCTCGACGTTGGCTACTTCCACGGGGATCCTCATCAGGGAAATATCATGGTGAGCAAGGGTATTCCCTACTGGATCGACTTTGGTATGATCGGCCATCTGACCGACGCTAACATCAAGACGATTCAGAATCTGATCCTTTCACTCATCGAGCAGGATACGGATGCGCTTGTCGACGCGGCGATGGCGATGGGCGCGGCTTCTCCCGATACCGACCGTGCAAAACTGACGGAGGATCTGGATTCGCTGATCAGCAAGTACATGTCGGTCACCAACCTCGATGAGCTGGATACCGCTGTGCTGCTTACCGACCTGACCGACGCTATGGGCAAACACCATATCAAGGTTCCGGGTGAGTATACCATGCTGATCCGTGCGATCGCGACCATCGAGGGCGTTATCGAACAGCTGTGTCCGGAGCTGAATCTGTTTGAGATGATCTCGAACAAACTGCTGGAACGCGCGAAAGAGAGCTTCGATGTGCAGCAGGCGTTGATGGGCGTCGGAAAAGATGCTTTATCGATCGGCAAGAAGGCCGCTAAAGTACCGGGGCTCGCTGCTGATGCGCTTAATGGGATCATCAAAGGAAGAACAAAGATCAACCTTGAGCTGACCGGCTACGACGAACTGATGGACCGCGTCAGCGATACGACCAGAAGCATTATTCTCGCAGTTTTTGCCTGCGTGGTGTTCTTTGGTTCGTGCATACTTTGTATGACGGATATTCAGCCGCGGACATCCGATGGGATGCCGATCGTGGCGGTGTTTGGGTTTATTTTCTCCATCGCGCTTGCGATCTATACAGTTAAGAGGATGGGGCCGAAGAAATAAAATAGAGTTTGGGCCAAGGGGGACGTATCTCTTTTGGGCCATTTTTGGGGCCAAGGGGGACGTATCTCTTTGGCCCATTTTTGTGAGCAAAAAGGGGCCAAAGAGATACGTCCCCCTTGGCCCAAAAGAAAAGATACGTCCCCATTGACCCCCAAAAATGATATAATACAACTGATT
>CADCPK010000428.1 GCA_902803215.1 uncultured Lachnospiraceae bacterium | reverse complement strand
TGCCGGGGGTCCGAAGCCAGATATAAGGAGCATTGATCCCACCGGAGGCTTCATAGCCCGCTTCTTTCAGCCCCTCTGCGATGATTCTCGCATTCTCCATGTAATATGCGATCTGCGAACGCACCTGTCGCTGACCTTCCTCCGAATAGACTGCCTCGCCGGCTTTTTGAACGATATAGGGAGCCCCGTTGTATTTGGTTCCGTGGCGCCTTGCCCACAGAGAATGGATAGAAACTCCTTCCACTGTAAGCTCCCTGGGGATGACGGTAAAGCCGAGCCTCAGCCCGGTAAACCCGGCGGTCTTTGAGAAAGAACGGAATTCGATTGCGCAGGTTTTGGCTCCTTCGCATTCATAGATAGTGTGGGGTACTTCTTTTTCTGAAATGTAGGCCTCATATGCAGCGTCATACAAGATTACCGAGCCATGTTCATTGGCATAATCTACCCAGCGCTGCAGCCTGTCCTTTGTGATGACAGCCCCTGTCGGATTGTTGGGGAAACAGAGATAGATCAGATCGGGAACTTCTTTAGGCAGTTCCGGAGCAAAACCGTTTTCTGCTGTGCAGGGAAGATAGATCACGTTTCGAAACCGTCCGGTATCGGGGTCATAATCTCCTGTACGACCGGCCATGACATTGGAATCCACATACACGGGATATACAGGGTCACACACGGCTATCGTGTTGTCTGTCCCGAAGATCTCCTGGATATTGCCGCAGTCACATTTGGCTCCATCCGATACAAAAATCTCATCCGGGGATATCTCGCATCCTCTCGACCGGTAATCGTTTTCGGCAATCGCGTTACGAAGGAAATCATACCCCAGATCCGGGGCATATCCCCTGAAGGTTTCCGCATTTCCCATCTCTTCCACCGCGTCATGAAGGGCAGTGATGACCGCAGGGGCGAGGGGCTGCGTCACATCTCCGATCCCCAGCCGTATGATTTTTGCCTCCGGGTGGGCAGCAGAATACTCCCGCACCTTTCTCCCGATAGTGGAAAAAAGATAGCTTCCCGGGAGCTTCAGATAGTTTCTGTTTATTTTGGCCATGCGTGTAATCTCCTTTTCTGTAAAATAAGACAAAGGCGCCTTGAAGATCAACTTCAGGACGCCTTTGTCTCTATGGAGGAAATTATATTTTGTTTTATTGTCGCTGTCAAGGGCTTTTCGGGGAGACGCACAAAAGGACCGTCCCCCTGTGCGCCTCTTCCTTTGCTTTTTACCGGCTTTCGTGATAAGATACGTAATTGATTGTTACTATTCACAGCCGAATCGCGCATTTACTGCGCGATTACGGCCATAAACCTTAAAATGCAGGGATTCGTCCCATCGCCGGAGGCGATTTGCATGGACGAATCCGTTACTATTCGCAGTCTCCGGACTGTGAATAGTAACAATTGATTTTCAAAGACTGCAAAGCATAAGAAGGGACACTTATAAATGTTTATGAAAAAACTGTCGCTCGAGGAGATCCGGAAGATATATAACGAGTATCTTGTGAATGATTTTCCAAAAGACGAGGTGAAACCTCTTTCCATGATAGAAGCAGCGTACAGGCGCGGCGGCTATTTAAGCTACGGCTATTTTGAGGAACCGGAGGAACTGCGGGCCTATGCATTTTTTCTGGTAGACGGAGACAATTATCTGCTGGATTATTATGCTGTGAGAGAGGAATTTCGCGGGATGGGGTTCGGCAGCAGGTTCATACGGGAGCTGGCCGAAGATACACTAAAGCCGGTCGGCTGTGCGCTGCTGGAGATCGAAGACCCTGCATATGCGCTCGATGAGGAGACAAGGGCGATGCGTGAGAGCCGCAGGCACTTTTATATGAAGAATGGCCTCAGGGACACCGGAGCCGAGGCCACTGTGTTCGGGGTGGAATATAAGATCCTGGAATTTCCCGGGAAGGATTCCCACAGCTTAGAACAGATCAAAACGATTTATACGGACATATATCTTACTGCGCTTAACAAGGACTTTGTATCCCGGATGATAAAGATGAGGTAGCGCAGCGGATTGCCGGTTATTATTGTAAAATGAATAAGGCCGTACATTAGTGTTCTGTCTCGATCCGATGTGAAATTGTAATTCTAAATCTGATTGAGCAAATACATGGATGGCTGTATTGTACAGAGAGCTTTGAAAGGATGATAAAATGTGGCCTTTGGATTCTGACCATCATTCTCAGCAAACCCTGGAAGGGGAGGAAAAGACAAGAAACGGAATAAAGAGAATGCTGTTTGCGCTGGCATCTATACTGGTGGAAGCAGGATTTGTCTTTGTTCAGGTTTTTCGATTGGAGGAATATTCCCTTCCAATTACCATCATACTAAGGATAGCGGCTTTCGTGCTGGTCTTGGTCATATACAGCAAAAATGTGACAGCGAGCATGAAAATGCCCTGGATCATTCTTATCCTGCTCCTTCCGGTATTCGGGACGACCTTGTACATCATGGTCGGTATCAACCGTGGAACTAAAAAAATGAGGGATCGTTTTAAAGAGATTGATGCGAAGCTTTTTCCGCTCCTCCCCGACGATGCTGAGGTGAGGGATAAACTGGCAGCCGTAGATCCGGCAGCGGCGGGAATCGCCTCCTATCTGCGGAACTATTCCGGATTCCCCCTGTGGCAGAACACCGATGTCACCTATTACGACGATGCTTCTGCCGGACTGGAAGCACAGCTTGCGGAGCTTCGAAAGGCAGAGAAGTTTATCTTCATGGAATACCATGCTATCGAAGACAAAAGGTCCTGGAGGCGGATTGAAGAAATCCTGGCCAAAAAGGCAAAAGAAGGGGTGGAAGTCAGGGTCTTTTATGATGATATGGGAAGCATCGGTTTTATCACGACCGACTTTGTGAAAAAGCTCGAGAGCAAAAAGATCAGGTGCCGGGTGTTTAATCCGTTTTCACCGGGCCTCAATCTGTTCCTGAACAACCGCGACCATCGAAAGATCACGGTAATTGACGGAAAGGTTGGTTTTACGGGCGGGTATAACCTCGCCGACGAATATTTTAACCTGACGCATCCGTTCGGGATGTGGAAGGACACAGGCATCCGGCTTGAAGGTGACGCAGTTATGCCGCTCACCATCATGTTCCTGGAAATGTGGAACGCCGGCAAAGAAAAACGGCAGCGTGAGGAAGATATGTATTTTGAAGATTATCTTCCCGATTACGAGTATCATGCAAGTCAGACAGGGTTTATACAGCCTTATGCCGACAACCCGATGGACCATGAGCAGGTGGGTGAAGAAGTGTATATCAGCATGGTGAATAAGGCCGAGAAGTATTGTTATTTTGTCTCGCCGTATCTGATCCTGACCGATGAGATGACGCATGCGCTTTCGCTGGCGGCAAAAAGAGGTGTCGATGTTCGTATCATCACTCCGGGGATCCCCGACAAGAAGCTGGTCTACAGTGTGACACGCTCCTTCTATCATGCACTGGTGGTAAACGGGGTGAAGGTATATGAGTGGACACCGGGCTTCTGCCACTGCAAGATGAGCGTGGCGGACGACAAGATGGCTACCTGCGGCACGATCAACCTGGATTATCGCAGCTTGTATCATCATTTTGAAAATGGCTGCTGGATGTACGATAAGGATATTGCGGTGCAGATCCGCTCGGATTTTGAGCAGATGTTTGCTGAGAGCAGGGATGTGTCGGAGCAGTATCGCGACGGAGATGACGCGATCCTCAGAATATCGCAGCTTATCCTGCGGCTTTTTGCGGAGTTGCTGTGAAACAGGGAGACGCACACGGGGACCGTCCCCGTGTGCGCACATGTTTCACGCATCCGCCAGTCGAATGCCCAGCTCCGGAAAAAGTGAGCAGGGGACTCTCTCCTCGAAGGTGTAAAATCGAACCAGGTTTTGCGCAAAGAGATACACTATGACTGTGCGGCTCGGGGGATTGATGATCCAGTATTCCTGTACCCCGGCTTTTTTATATTTTTCGAGTTTAAGGAGGCAGTCTACACGGACAGAGGAGGGAGAAAGTACTTCTACGACCCAGTCAGGAGCGCCGATGCATCCACGCTCTTCAAGCTTGTCCGGGTTGCAGACTACCGTCAGGTCGGGCTCAACGTAAGTGGATTCATCTCCCATAAGATAGACTGCGAAGGGCGGAATATACACCTTGCATTTTCCGCCGTGAGAGCGGATATACGTGGCAACCTCCAGATGCATATGGCCTGCGAGTTCCTGATGTGTCTTGGTTGGAGTAGCCATATAATAGATCTGTCCATCGATCAGCTCAGCGCGAACCCCATCGGGAAGTGCATATATTTCATCGATAGTGTGGACCTTTTTTTGTACTGCATATGCAGCTCCGGAATCCTTCAAGCGGTCAGCTTTAGAAACCCGATAAAAGCCTTCGGGTGTTCCGGACAGAACATCCTCGAGCGCCCTGATTGTGGACTGCCGAGGGGCTTTTGTCTTGCCGCTGAAGATTTTTTGAATCGTGGGCATCGGTATACCTGTGAGCCTGGCAAGGCTTTCATTGGTAAAACCGTGCTCTCTTTTTCTTTCTATCATTTCCTGAATCGTCATAATCACACCTCCCGCATTGATGATCGCATATACACCATAACACTCATATATATACCATAATAATGCCATATTTAAGACGGTAAGTCAATGAGCCTTTACAAAACACACGGGGACAGGCTCGAGACCACTGAGAAACGTTCCCAAGTACTCATATTCACCTTTTCAGGGATCGAATGGCATGTCGAACAGAGAAAGCTGCAAGAAAGGATACTTGTGGATATCCTTTCCGAACTTAGATGTGCAATTCAGACAGAGAAACCTGCCAGAAGTGATATTTGTGGTTGTCCGTTTTGGTTTTTAACCAAACGTCCATCCCTTGTCTTGCTTGAAATTGAAAATCATTTTCATTTTTGTTGACAATAACAAGCTTCCGCTTTATAATTGAGAACGATTCTCATAATTAATCCGGAACTGCGTAATGTAGCCGAAGATTAAGGCACGTAGTGTGCTGCGTACCGGATAAACGGAGGTTATCGTGAAAAAATTAATTTCTATATTTACTGTTGCTATTGCTGTTGTGATCGGCTGCACATTTTTAATCCCCGGGCCGAAGAAGGCCGGCGCCGAGGACAAAACTGATGGAGACAAGCTGAAGATCGTCGCGGCCATCTTCCCCATCTATGATTGGGTACAGAATATTCTGGGCGAAAATTCCGGAAATGCTGAAGTGACCATGCTGCTGGACAGCGGTGTGGACCTTCACAGTTATCAGCCCTCGGCGGACGATATTATGCAGATCTCTGCCTGCGACATTTTCATTTATGTAGGCGGCGAATCTGACAAGTGGGTGGAAGATGCCCTAAAAGAAGCGGTGAACAAGGACATGGTTGTGATCAATCTTCTGGATATTCTTGGAGATCAGGTGAAAGAAGAGGAGCTTGTCGACGGAATGGAAGGGGAAGAAGAGAAGAGCGAGGAGGAAGAGCCGGAATACGACGAGCATGTGTGGCTTTCTCTCCGAAACGCCCGGGTGCTGACAGATCATATTGCAGGCGTTATCGCGGAGGCAGACGCGTCTAATGCGGACACCTACCTGAGCAATGCGGAGGCCTACGAAGAAAAACTGGCTTCCCTCGATGAGGAGTATCAGCAAGCGGTATCGGCGGCGGAGAAAGATACGCTGCTCTTTGGCGACCGTTTCCCGTTCAGATACATGGCCGACGACTATGGCCTTACCTATTTTGCGGCCTTCCCGGGATGCTCTGCCGAGACGGAGGCCAGCTTCGAGACCATCGTGTTCCTCGCAGACAAAGTGAATGAGCTGTCGCTAAGTTCTATTCTGACGATCGAGGGAACCGACCACAAGATTGCGGAAACCATACGTGAGAGCACAGCGTCCCGCGATCAGCAGATTTTGACCATGAATTCGATGCAGTCTACTACTTTGGAGGATGCTGAGGGCGGTACCTCTTATCTTTCCATTATGGAGGATAATCTTGAGGTGCTTAAGGAAGCACTGAAGTAAGGGAGAAAAAATGCGAGTTTTTGTAGCCATCACATTATCGAGTGAACTGAAGAAGACCATCACAGGGACGCTGCACGACCTGAAACAAAAGGGCGTAAAGGGAAACTATGTTCCCGTGCAGAACCTGCACCTGACGCTCGCTTTTATCGGTGAAACCGACAAGCCCGGTGCAGTGAAAGAAGCCCTCAAGAATGTTTCGTTCAAACCTTTCAGGCTCTCGCTCTCCGACATGGGAACATTTGGCGATGTTCTTTGGGTGGGGGTGAAAGGCAATCAGGGGCTTTCGGCGGCGGCAAAATCGGTGCGAGATGCGCTGGATGCGGCCGGTATAGCGTACGATCGTCAGAAATTTGTTCCCCATATTACCCTCGTTCGTAAGGCAGCAGGAAGCTGGAAGCAGGTCGCTGCACCGAAGGGTGAAATGACGGTGACGAAGATTTCGCTGATGAAGTCTGCGGAGAAAAATGGGAAAATGGTGTACACGGAGCTGTAAAAGTAACCGTTTTGAAGCGGAATTAAAGTGATTGGCAAGAAACGAAGCGGGTTGCCGTATGGGGCTTAAGCAGAAGAGAAGCAGGGCACCGGCTGTTACTTATATAAGGAGAGAATAAATGTTTCGTGAAATGATGCGCATCAAACAGCAGCTGCCGCAGGAAGAATGTATCCAGATATTAAAGAACGAACCGAGAGGCGTTCTTTCTGTCCTCGGCGATGACGGCTATCCTTACGGAATGCCGATCAACCAGTATTACTGCGAAGAGGACGGGAAGATTTATTTCCACAGCGGCAAAAAAGGACATAAGGTAGATGCGATAAAGCGCTGTGACAAAGCTTCCTTCTGTGCGTACGATCAGGGCTTCAGGCGCGAAGGTGAGTGGGCGCTGAATATTCGGAGCGTGATCGTGTTCGGCAGGATAGAAATTATCGAGGACACGGAGAAGGTGTACGAGATCTCCCGCCGGCTTAGCCGTAAATTTACGGACGATGAGGCGTATATCGAACACGAGATCGTCAAATCCGGTCCTCGAACATTGATGTTTGCGCTGGTGCCGGAGCATATGACGGGGAAACTGGTGAATGAGGCGTGAAACGCAGGGACGGTTCCTCGTTCAACTAAGTCAAAAAACACACGGAAAACACACGGGGACGGTCCTTTTGTGTTCGAACCTCACGTGAACACACGGGGACGG
>CADCPK010000427.1 GCA_902803215.1 uncultured Lachnospiraceae bacterium | reverse complement strand
CCATTTGTTCCCGTTTCGGATTGACTGACAATCGATCGTTTCAACAAACGTTTTATCATCGTCTGTTTTTACAGCGATCGACATAGCGACGTTGGTATTATCCTGGCCGTACTTAATTCCGGCAAAGAGTTTCCCCTTAAACTTCGGCTTCTTTGTGATCTTCAGTTTCTCCCAATCCGTTTTTGATATTGCGGACTTGAGATTGTATCGGATCCAGTAACCAAGTCGCTGGATATTGAAGTCCAGATCATCGGAAGTAATCTCTGACTGGATCTTTCTTTCAGTCAGGATCGTTCCAAGACTTGGATTTGTCAGATACCAGGATTCGATATCGTGTGGATCCTTCTGTTCATCTATGGACCACTCCGCCCAGAACGAATCGATGCTTTTTCCGTTCAGCGTATCATTTCTGAACTTCGTGAACACTGTTCCGGAAGAAACCGGTGTAGGCGGCGTGCCACAGAAGATTGTTTGAGGATTTTTGGAATCCGAAACAACGTATTTCAGAGCAGATTCCTGGTCGTCCTGATATTCCTGTGCCTCGTCAATTACAAGGAGATCAAACCCTTCACCTAAGCCTCCTTTTGAGGTCCTGGTTCGGAATTCAATTTTTCCTCCGTCAGCTACCTCTATCAGTTCTTTTCCGCTTGCCCGATAGGAAGAAACAACTTCTATCCCAGCCAAATTGAGCAGGTCATACAGCCTCTCCCATGCGGAATGGGATGTTGATGTTCGATGAGCCGTGTGCAGTATATGTTCACCATTCACCAGACCCCACATTTCTCTTATAATGACGATCTCATTCTTACCGTTTCGTCTCGGAACAGCAAAGCCGCATTTTGTATGGACGAACAGATCTTCTTCGTTATATGCAAGGATGTCTTCCAGTAATAGCTGCTGCCATTCCTGTGCGATCCTTCCGGATCTGTTGTAGAGTTCTACTGCATCCTGTCCAAAAGACTTCTTATACGGCAATATATAAGACTGTGTAGGATACTGGTTCCCTATTCTTGTATTCAAGTTACATGATCAAAAATGGGATTACCGGATCTCTGATGTTGTGCATATGATTTCCTCCATAAGAAAAGCACCCGAAGGTGCTTTCTAAACCGAATACTTCTTTCCAAAACGTTTGTCTGGATTGGTTCTTTTTAATGACAAAAGTGCTTCATGCATACTCTCTTTATACTTTGCCTGAAGTTCTTCTTTTGTTCCTTCGTACTTAACCGTAATACCTGGATCCCATTGATCCGCATTGGCCGGTCTTTTTATTTCCCAAACCTTATTAAACACTTAAATTACCTCAAGAATATTATAATATAGTCCGTATTCGTTGTAAACTTCTCTAAATACCTCATCAACATCTTTGCTGTCATCCAATAAAGCAATCGATATAGGCGCATGTAAGATATCACATTCATCTTTATTTATCCTTACATCCGTGTTCCGATATGTATATATTTGCCCATTTCCACCAACTACAATGCCCATTTCATAGGCATTATCATATGCCTTCATAAAATCGTCTATGCTCGGAGGCAATCCATTAGGGTGATTGTGGATTGAAATGATCTTTCTGTTTGAGTTCTTCGCTTTTTCGAGTTCATCTATGAAATAACCCGGGTAAACGATCATGCTTTTCTTTTTAAATTTTAGGTCTTCTATTTTACTGATGACAGATCCGGTTTCGGCATCAATCAGATACATGCTTTCATACTGTGTACCAAGATTATCCGAGACTGCTTTAATGCATGCATTCACAACTGATCCCTTGACTTCTTTGGAGAATGGCAAGTTATTGAATCTTTTTGCATAGTCTTTAGATTCTAAATAAGAAACAGGGACGTGTGGCAATACATCTCCATCCAACTTCTGATATGCATATCCTTTTTCCAATTCTCCAGGAACATTCTTGATATTACGTTCTTTCTCCAGATTCTGAAGTTTAATTTCTCTTATTTTCCTGGCTTCTTTGTATTCCACATCGTTCATCCGTCGCTTTGAATACACATCCTGATACTCCCCTTTTCTTGGAGAATACACAACCATGCAGTCGCAGTTCGCATGTCTTCTGAACACATCATTGCCTGTATTGGAAACCTCATAGTAATCATAGGTTCCTGCCAATGACTGACACCACTTGCAAGTCTTCCCGACTGCTGTCCTGATAATCTTTGGAGACAATCCGGATTTGTATTGGAATCTTGCATTCTTCTCTACTGAAGAATCATAGTATCCTTTTGCGTTCGTAGAAACTGCTTCTTCCGTTTCGGATCGGGTAACCGTATATCTGTCCTTTACAGCACATTCGGTGATCCCATCTGTCTTTTTCTGATCGTAATCAACAGAAACACCTTTTAGGTTGATCCCGGCCCTTTTATTTAGCTGGGTAAATGCATTCTTGCAGTACTGGTTGATCAGTTCGTAGTCCTTATACAAGACATCATCAAACAGCATCTTTGCGTTGTAATAACCAAGATACCCGTCATTCAATACATCATCCGTGATGAGATCGTGTAAGACAAGTTTTCTAAGGTATCCGACTTCTTTTGCGTATTCGAAGGCATCTTCCGCCGTCGCCTTTTCGTCCTTGATTCGTTTCACAAGACTCTGAATCTTTTTAGAAGAAGAATATCTTTTATCGAATTCCTCTTCAAGTGCATCCAGGAACTCTCTTGTAATATCACTCATGATCGATTCCCGTCAGATCTCTCAGATTCTCCGTATTGATATAGTCCGGAACAGCCTGGTTGATCTTGATCGCACCGTCACCGATAGAAGACAGCATTGCCGCATCCGGTTCAAAGATCGGTTCCCATCTCGGTTTGGTGAGATACAACTGATTCCTGCGATACATGAAATCATCCCTCACGCAGGCCGCCAGGAATCCGGCATTCAAAAAGGACGTTCCGAACGTCCTCTGTGCTTTCCTTGCGGTTAGTCTCAGGTTTTCATGTGCCGCTTTTATCGCATCTGCGCTGGATGGATTTTCTGTTGCGAAGCCAAGATCGTCTAGCGTCAGACCGGTCTCCCCGGCGAACAGCGATGCAAACATCCTCAGCTGGTCGGTGTGCGGCTGCATACTCTGCTGCGTGAACTGACCGACCGTCGGTTTATCTCCGTCCTCATCCTTTGTGATCGCAAGAAGAGTGGAAATGGTCATCTGCCACTTGTCAGAGATCTCGT
>CADCPK010000426.1 GCA_902803215.1 uncultured Lachnospiraceae bacterium | reverse complement strand
GAGCGTCTTAAGCATCAACTGTATATGGCAGAGATGGAGCGTGATCTGCTAAAAAAATTGGACGAGATCGAGAGGAGGGATGCCTCTCACAAGTGAGACAGGCGCATCTGTACCAAGCCGTTCAGGAATACTCTGCATAATATGTCATGACTATCAACCTCTAAATGTCAACAAGATGAACGAATCAATGACAAAGAAGAAGAGCGAAATCGTGACATCTCATTTGAGCGCCAACAGAACTCATATGCACAGATTTCTCAATGATTGTGACTAATAAAGATCTTTACATTAAACCATCCCCTATCCTTTTCCTGAATTGTCTCCATGATTCCGCCATTTTCACTGACAATCTGCCGGACGATCGAAAGCCCGAGTCCATGCAGCTGCGGTTCCTTTTTCCGGGTATGGAATGTTACCGTAACTCCTTTTTGAACACTGTTTCCCACCTCCAGGGAAAGACCATTGTTCTGCACAAGAGAAACCATGATTTTCCTGTCCGCTTCGGCCGGTAACTCCAGAACCGCTTCCCTCGCGTTCGAAAGGAGGTTTTGCAGAATTGCCGCCATGTCTTCGGACGAAATACTGTTTCTAAAATCTTCACTTTTATCAGCGCTGCAGGTAAAGGCAACCCCCCGTTCCGCACACTGCTGTTCACACAACAATAGGATAGCATCAACCAAGGCATCAGAAGTATACGGAATTCTTTTGTTCTGCTTTTTACTGCTCATATAGTCAACCGTGTCAAGGAAACCACGGAGGTCATGACGATATCTTCGGATCTCCTGAACTTTCGTCTGCAGGGTTCCGGAAAGAAGGCGGGACTGCAGGAGGGCTTCCTCTTCTTTTTTGCGTGTCAGTTCTGCTGTCTCAACTTTTCTTGCGCCGACATAAAGCATAAGAAAAAGCGTCAGTATAACAGCCACGCCCACAAGAATGCTCATACTTCCTCCTTCCCAAACATGATCAGGATCTCCTGTCCGTTCTCTGTTTTCTTTGTCACTACGGTGAACCTGTCCTTCTGTCCCAGACCGCTAATTCCCGGAAAACGGCCCGGTCCTGCCGGAGATAAGATCATTTGGATCATCCCCTGGTTTTTCTCTTCAAAAATCCGGAATCCTACCTGAAGCTGTCGGTCCTTCTCACTCTGTTTCTTATTTTTTGAAAGTTTCTGCTTTATTTCCGGTTCCCAGGTTTCCTCAACCCAGTGCAGAAGGTTCATGCACAAAAGAATCGCTTCCATATCATTCCCATGATATTCTGAAGCGGAAAAATCCGTTTGAACTCTCTTCTTTTCCAGCGCTTCAGCATACGATGTCAGAATTGAATCAAGAGCCACATTCCCATTATACTGGCCTTTTTGGAGTATCTCATACTCCTTCTTCAATCTTTCAATCTGGTACAGCAACCCTTCCTCCTGTCCCGGAGTTTCCTTTCCGGACATGGGAAATGCGGCTTTTCCATCGGAATGATCTTCTCCCAGTTCCCGAACCCTGGCTTCATAGGTTCTCAAAATCTCCTGATTCTGCTTTACTTCTGCGATTTGAGCTGTAACAACACGACTATAATCCCGGATCATATCCTTCTGGAGCTCCATCCAGGCTTTCAACTGCCGTTCTCTGTTCAAACGGTCACGGACAGATAACAGAACAGCTGCTATAATGATACCAACGGAAAAAAGCAGCAGCACAGCCGTAACAGTAATATCCTGCAAATCCGTAAACTGCGTTCCGGTAAAAAATGCGATCAGTACAATCATAATAACCAGATAAATCCTGGCATGTGCCGGATGCCAGTCTTTAAAACGGCGCATGAGGAAATGCCAGGGAGCTGCAACCAGTGCAAAAAACCCCAGACAGGCAAGTGCCATGGGAATCGAATCCGGCCTCCATGCTGTCTGATAACTCGCTCCGGCATCCCTTCCACAGATCAGATTGACTGCTGCGACGCCTGCACCACACAGAATGCCGCCAGCATATCTGATAAAAGAGCACCGATCCCGACTTTCAAAAGATCTGTATCCCAGGTATAATACTGAACAAAATAGGTAATGACAGCCGTACTGATAATAAAAATCATATAAACTGCGGTTGCTGCTGCCGATTGCTTCCCGGACAGAAAATAGACATTGAAGAGGCCGTCTATGACAGCTCTCGCAATAAAGTAACACCACCAGACTAATGGCCTGTGTCTGAGATGAAAGATCAGATACATCGCAAGAAAATTAAGTCCTGCTCCTGTAATACTCATCAGCAGGCCATTCAAAAGAATACTTGTACTTTCACTCACACAACCGCCCCCCTTTCGTTCACAGTTGCCTTCTGCTGGCAGCCCATTCCAAAAAAGAGCGCCGGAATTCCTTCTGGTAGCTCCTGCTGATTATGATAACGCTCCCGTCTTTCATAAGTAACCGGTCCTTCTGAATGCTTTGAACAGCCGGAAGGTATACAATATAGCTGCTGTGGCACCTTAGGAAATCTCCTGCCGGCAGCCGTTCCAGCAACGGCGCAATCTTATCCCGCGTATAATACACCCTGTCTTCCGTTACAATACTTGTCAATCGTCCGCTTCTTTCAAGATATCGGATTTTCCCACAGTCCAGTGTGACAATTTCCTGATCTGATGCCGTAAATACGAACAGATTCAGTCCGTGTTCCAACCTGTGCTTCACCCTTTCAAAAACCACCGGAAGTCTGTCCTTAAATTGGCTTTTCAGCACAAACCAGACATGCTCAGTCTCATAAACGTCCATAGCGTATCCAAGATAATTCGTCAGGTAAACAATCTGACAGGCCGGCCACCGTTCATTGATCATTTTGACAATCTGTATGCCGTTCTTTTCTCTGCCAAGCACAATGTCCATAAATATCAGGTCAAACGGTTCCTTCTGCTCCTGCAAAAGTACATCCGTGTCCGAAAACAAAAACAGAACCGGCTGAAGACCATTCTCCTCCGCGAACATATGTATAATCGCAGAGGCCTGATCCAGCCAGTTCTTATTATCATCACATACCGCAATACGCATCTTTTCCCACCTTGTCTCCTGTGACATTCGGACAGAATTTTCATCTTACTGATCCGATGTTACTGACCTTGTAGATTATAATCTCTTCAATTATATCACAAAGAGCGCGTACGGGGCAACGAAAAAATGATATCACCCGGAAGTACTTTGATTCCTGCAGGAAAGAACAGCAAAAATTATCGCTGGTGCGATAAATGCAAACATAGAAATCCAAACTCCGATATCCCCGCCAGAATCGGGATTTCCTGAGCGGAACATATCATATTTCATAGCGCTTATAGAAGCCAGGCAGGAGACCACTCCGCCATAGAGAATAGATACAATATACAGCAGAAGTCCTTTGTTTTTTTTCAGGCACATCCGCCAGCTGACCAGGGTCAGAATCGCCGCTGACAATACCAAAACCAAAGATGGCATTCCGAGAGCAAAATACCTTGATGCATCTTTGACATCTATGAGAATAGAAAATGCAAGCATTCCCATCGAAAAAATCATAAGTACTGAGAGGATTGTAAAGATTGAAAAAAGCGTCGTGACCGAAACCTTCCTTTCTGAATGTTTTTGACCCAGCCCCCAGCAGTTTACATCTGATTCCTGCCTGAACGTATTCTCCGATGGCTGTGCTTCAGATGCTTTTTCGGATGCAGCCGCTTGTTCCCACATTGTTCCTGATGTGCGCCCCCTCGCATAGCTGCCCATCCCTACAGTGCTCTCCTCGGCATAGCTGCCCATCCCCACGGTGTTATCTTCTGCATAGCTGTCCGTCCAAACGGTACTCTCCTCGGCATAACTGCTCATTCCCACGGTGCTATCTTCTGCATAGCTGTCCATTCCAATGGTGTGCTCCCCGGCGCCTGTCCCCGAATAAAGAGGCCGACCAGCTGTCTTTTTTTCAGTTTCTCTAATGTTGCAAAGTGCCTGCAGCATCTCATCCGCACTCTGATACCGCATTGCAGGATCAAAAGCGCACGCTTTTCTGATCACCTCTGTCAAGCCCGGGGAGGCATCCACAGGGGCAGGAAATTCTTTACCCATCATCCGGCTTGCCAGCGCATTTTCCCTGTCGCTGTAGGAGACCATTTGCGGTGCGGGCGGATAAAACGGAAGCCGGTTCCGGTTCACCATCTTATAAAGCACCAGCCCCAGAGAATACATATCAACTGTCGGTCCATACGGCTTGCCAAGGTAGACCTCCGGTGCCATATAGCTCTCCGTACCTTTTCTGGAAAGTCCGCCGGACGTTTTTTCCATCGTCCGGGCGATCCCAAAATCACCGAGCTTGAAAGTACCAAGTTCATTCACAAACAGATTCTCCGGTTTGATGTCACGGTGCATCAGATTCTTTTTCTCACAGAATGAAAGTGCAGAGCAGATCTGTTTCCCCAGCTCGATCGTTTCTTTCCCGTCCATACCATGTTTGAGCTGCCAGTCACCGAGGGGGGTCAGAAGTTCCATACGAATCAGAATATCCCACCCGATTCCATCCTCGTGCGGAATCACATTGTGATCTTCATATCCTACGATATTCGGATGATTCTTGAGAGAAGTCATGATAGCGATTTCCTTGACAATTTCATCCACAAATCCCCTGAAATACCCGACTACGGATTCTTCATCCATCCCATCATTCAATATGGACTTTACTTCCGAATCCGTCTTTGGAATCCGGATAACCTTAAGGGCAGATTTTACGTTAATCCCGAATTCCTCTTTCCCGATCCCGAAAACGATTCCATTCGCCCCTTCTCCCAGCTTCCTGACAATCTTCCAGTCGTGGAAGACAATAGAACCAACCTGATAGTCTGTCACGAAATCTCTCCTTTCTGTTTTCGTCAAAGACCTGTCAATCCTGATACCGTTCCACCTTCAATGTCCTCCCGGACTTTTCTTCTATTGCAGCGATCTTCGGGATTTCCTTCAAACGATCGATTGAAACAGTAATCCGTACTGCAGTCTGTCCCGCGGGTACAAGATCAAATCCACTGATCCGGTACAACCCAAGATCAGTATTATCGCTCATTCGGTCACTGTCTCCCTCGCAGATTTTGAAGATGATATCTTCCTGATAATCATCTACGGTCTGAAAGACAAGGCTTTGACTGCATGGAATCGTTGTACGATTGCTGATGATGCAGACTCCTTCCTCCGAATCTTCTGCTGCAATCCAGAACGAATGCTCCGTCACAACCTTCTGATTTTTCCCGGAACCGCCCAATCCGCCGGCAATTGTACGCGAAGGCCCAGAATTATTTTTCGGCTGAGCCTGCTGCGACTGGGCGGATCCTGTCTGCCTCTGAGTTTCAGGCTGTGGGGTCTCTCGAAGCAGTCGTTCATTCAGCTCGTCACACATCCTGACAAATGCAGGAAAGTCCTTCGCACGTTGTGTGTCCCAATCCTTACTGTAACCTGTAAGCAAACCCGGACGGATGGTTTTCACTCTTTCCTTCAAGGCACGAAGTGCGCCTACCAGTTCGTCGTGTTCAGAATGAAAGACTTTTGAAGAGCATCCCAGCAGATCGTATTGTTTCCCATCCCTGTCATACATATAAACGTATACATTGACGATTGTCGGGATAAAGTTCATACGCTGCGTAAAAATATAGTTATACGCCCAAAGCATATCCTTATAGCGAACCGGCCAAACACCACTTGAAAGAATCCGGCTGTCTGTCACCAGGAAATTTTTCGTAAACAGTGTGTTGGAATGAAATTCTTTTTTATTTCCGGATGTAAATCGCTCTGCCCCCGGCAGTTCTCTCTCCAGCTCTTCAAGTTCTTCCCGTGATAATGACTCCCATGCCTTCCGGCACTCTCGCCACTTTTCTTTCGATCCTTTAAAAAAGGGTTCTTTGTCAATATTATATCCATAATACTTCAGCAGTTTTTCTTTTATAGCCGGATATTCTTCTAACATATATCCTCCTTCTTCCATACTCTATGCGCAGTGTTTCACTGCAGGACATCACGCTCCTTCATGTCACTCTAGCGTATGCCTTCTCCAGCATCGCACGGTCTCCCCCCAATTCTTCCACATATTCCAGCGCTCTTTCCGTCGCTATTATTTTCAGCTCCTCCTGATCCCTGTCCGGATGGCCGCCGCTTTTCCTGCTGATCAGAAACGGGAGAAGTATCGTTGCAAATCGGAATCGCATCGTTGTACCGTTTTCATCCTCTTCCAGGATGTTCAGCACAATAGCCAATGCCTCTTCATACTGCTCTGCCGATATGGCAATCGCTGCACCGACCAGTGCAGCGTCCATATCCCGGAAGTCCTCCAGAAGCCGAAGGATCCATTCAATGCTTTCCTCTTTATTCTGCCGCCGTACAGCCTGGTGAAGGAGTTTTTGCAGGCGGAAATGAGGGACAACCTCTTTCACCAGCGGATCCTCCAGAAGAAGCTCTCGCAAGCGAGAATATTCTCCCTGCAGCTCCAGCATCTCCACCCGATCCATCTGATAAAAGGGATCCCTCTGCCAAAGGGTTTTCTGATTGTCCAGTATTGCCTGGGCCTCATCATACTTTTTCTTCCTGCAGTAAATCCGGAACAGCAGGTGCCACGGAATATATCCCTCTGTTCCTTCCGAAATGACCGGATCCAATGCTGTCATATCCTGAGCTGCCAGTACTTTTTTGACTTCACGCTCAGCCTGAAGAAGCATATCATTCCTCAGGTAATAGTATGAAAGCATAATCTCAATTATGCGCTTTTTCCGTGCATCTTCCGTTTTTTCGGCTGCCGTCTTCAGTGTTCCCGGAACTTTCGCAGCTCGTCCGCTCTGTTCAAGCGCGGAAGCCATATTGATATAGACTTCCGCATGGTCATAGCCGCGCCTGATGGCCTGTCGGAAGCAAATGACCGACTGCTCTGCCAGACCACTCATCAGCAGCACATTTCCAAGGGAAAACGCGATTCTCCCATTCTCCGGGTCTTCTTTCGCCAGAGACAGGAGGAGTTCGTATGCTTCCTGCGCTTTTTCTTCACGGATAAGCTGTTCTGCCCTCTCGATCTGTTCTGTGTTCATTTTCCTGTCCTTTATCTGATATGCTGAAAAACATCATGCAGGACACTCTCTTTTAAGGGAGTATCTGCAGAAAGAGGCCGCTCGATGCCGCCTTTGCTCCTGTGAGTCCTCTTCCTGCCTGCGAAAGATCCGGAAGATACTGTTCATACGGTTTCACAATCTCCGGTATCTCTTCGATCCACTGTTTTCCTGTTTTTAAAAGCGGATTGGATCCGATAACCTGCTTTATTCCCTCATGGTAGGATTCTTTGATATCCCCCCATCCACTGCCCGCAATCTTCCAGGCATATTTTCCCGCCTTTGTGTATTTTTCTGCTTTCTTGAGCCTGTCATATCCTTTTTTTAACTTCTCTGCAATGACAGGTTTCTTCTGCTTCCCTTGTACTGTTTTGAAAAAATCGACCGTATCATAGACTGTTCCCGCCGTATCATAAATTCCTGCCGCTGTCTCCATGCTTTTATCCAGTCTTCCGTCATCTCCCCGTTTTTCAAATGCGTCTGCAACCGATCCGACTTTGGAATATTTCTTCATCTCCTTCATACTTTCATGGACGCCTGCAGGAGATGCACCAAGATACATAAGCCCGACGACCAGACCTGTTCCAATCAGTGCCCCGCCCTGATGCAGGAATTTACAGGCATTATTACAGAAACTCCAGCCGCTCCGGAATTTTCCGACCGGATCTTTTGTAAACATTCCGACCGTGTCACCTATCATACTAAGGCCTGCCTCCCCAAATTGCTTCAGACTGTCCTTCTGAAGCGCTAACGCGTCGGTGACAACCTGCTCTTTAAAAATCGTTTTGCTCTGAGCCTTTGCCTGCTGCAAAGCTTCATCATAGGTTTCGCTCAGGGATTCCACCCGTTCGGATGTGAAAGCAGAAAGAGAAGGCTCCATGGTTTCCGACAGGCCTCTGGCATAGACCGTGAAATCCTTGATCGACTGAGCGATTGCTGAAAAGGTATTCCCGTAAGCCGTATCCACATCGGCAACATTTTCAAAAATAGCATCCAGTTCTGCTTTCGTAGTATTATTCCGGTCAAGAATAATGGCATGGTATTCCGGTATCCTGTCCTGATATTCTTCAATATCAATCCACTTAATCACTGTTCCCATCCACAAGAGAGCATCACCGGCCTTGTCCTCAAGCCATTCCGCAGGCCCGTTAATCGTCTCAAGCTGACTGATCAGACGTTCGTATGTCTGTTGTGTAAAATCCCTTGTCATGATTTTTCTCCCAGCATCACCTTTTTTGCCTCTTCATAGTCGGAATTGTCATAAAAGCATCCGGCAAGATCAAGAAGAGCGGATGTCCTCTCCATCAACACGCCAATCACTTTTTCCAACTCATCAAGACTCCCGGCTGTTTCCAAAATAGCTTCGGAAGCGTTCCCCAGGCTTTCCGTCTCATAAGTCTGACTCTTCTCTGCCTGATCCCTGAGAACCGCCAGGGAAGCTGCAAGTCTGTGAATATTCTCTGTATCGACTTTAAACATGATGTTTGTACCTTTCTTCAATACAGATCTTTATCTGCCTCATCAATTTCTCTGACATAATTGTCACAGGCATAGTAAATTTCCAGACCGATCTGTTCCAGTTCCGTTTTCAGCTTCTCCGCTTTTCCTGTAAAAGCCTTCAGCGCCTCTGCAGTATAGCCTTCTATGATCCCATACTCACTGACCTTCCGGAGAATATCAATGTAGGTATCATATACTTCCTCAAGATCAGCACATCGCTTCTGCATCTGGTCTCCAATATTTTCCCAGCATTCATCCGTCACAATAATATCTCTTACCGCCATGGCAATACATCCTCAAATTATCTTTCGCCGGTTCATCTGCCCGAGTTTATAGAAGCAAGCTGCGCATCCAAGATACAGATATTGTTTCTGCACTGTGAAATCATTCCATTTGTGACTTCAATCTCCTGTCTGCGCTGTTCAATCGAATCCCGCAATTTTTGAATCAGTTCTGCAAATCCTTCCTGGCTGTTCTGATACTCCCTTCCATGAAATACTTCTGTTGCTCTGCTGATAAAGGAAGGATTCAACATAGCGGGCTGTCCCGACGCTGCCGAATCCACAGCGCGGCTGACTGCATACGCAGATGTCTGTGCAGAACTCCCGATTCCGGAAAGAAACGGCGAAAACATATCCGCTCCTTTCTGTGCTGTTTCACTCAGAAGCTGACGAACTTCCTCAGCCCTGCGGATCCCTTCTTCACAATTGTGGATTTCTTCTTCCAGCTGTTCCAGTTTCTCTATATATTTTTGCAGAGAATCATTTTCTCTTCGGATTCCGGACCGAAGCTCCTCTTCTGTCAGCATACCTTATTTCCCCGCAGTCATCGCAGCGCGCTCGCGCTTTGTTGGTCTTCCTCCATACGGTTCTGCACATAAGAAGTAATAAATTCCGAAATGCTCTGTAATGCTTCTCCAAGTCGGATCAGGTTTGTCTTATACTCCGACTCATAACGCTGAATAAACGCATCTGCTGTCTGGTTGGTCCAGCCCGCCTGCAGGTTCGCGTTAGTGGAATTAAGCGTGCTTATAATCTGGCTGACTGCTTCCGCCTGATTTGCATAGACTCCCTTTGCCGAATCCAGTACTTCATAATCTACTTTGTTTACTGCCATGTTTCTCCTCCTTCGTTTTTTGACTATATCTTATTACTGTTCAAAACCCGAACAGTTACTGAACTGTTTTAATCCTTACCAGAAGATTTTCTTTTATAAGGAATGCGTCCCCCTTCTCATGGATGCCCGCATAACGCTTCTGGGCTGCCAGGGAGATGTCCGTCACCTTAACGGATGCGATATCCTCAAACATCAGGAAATTTCTGTTTTCGCGAAGCGGTTTGAGAATCTCAGGTGAATTGAAGCCTACGGCTGCGTTGTCTATTTCCGTTGCAAGGATCAGAAGCTTGAGCGGACGATATTTTTCCAGGATCTCCCGGTAAAGATCCAGTGCTTCTTTCTGAACGGACAAATCCCCTGCGGCAGAGCGTCCTGTCAGAACCAAAAGCTGCACCTTCTGGGAGATCAGGACTTCCGGTCCGTCGGATGCGATCCTCTGATAATCGCTTTCCAGGTTCATCTTCAGCTCTGTCAGCATATCCTTCAAGTCTGACGAATCTCTGGTATAGACACGGACCGCTTCATCCTTCTTCCACGTTGAAAAAATACCTGTAAAATCATCCAGCAGATAGATATCGCCTCTCATTTGGGATACACACCGTAGTACATATGACACAAACCCGATGCGTGATTCGCCATCTTTTCCGCCTAGCGCCAGCAAGCCCTGCCCCTGCCACGGAAGACGGAATGGCTCTATGCTGTCGTAATCCACCCCAAGGATCAGTTCCCGATTATCTGAACACACGCCGAATTCTTTCTGCAGGACATCTTCGCTGAGCAAAGGCGGCACCATCGGGATTCGTGCAGCTGTTCCATTCGGAAACCTCCTTGAAATTTCTTTCACAAAAGACAGGATCTCCCTGGCCCGCTCAATTTCCCGTTCTCCCTCAAAGGCGAGAAATGTTTGTGCCTCAAAGACCGTCTTCTCCTGCATTGTCAGACAGCGGCCCGGTATACCTGCCGCACGCATGCGGCAAAAATCAAAAAGTGTCGAATATTCAGAACTGTCGTTGCAGTTAAGCGCGATACGGTTTCTGAAATTTGACAAATACCTGTATCCCAGTCCGGCAGTCTGAGAAGCAGCAATTACAAATGAAATTCCAAATCCCACTCCTTCCCTGCAAAGTGGCAGGAAGAAATCCTGATCGGAAAGATACATCTCACGCATCGCAGTAAAATTATCCACAAGCACCACGATCTGCGGCAAATCAGTAAAGCCTGCCTCCAGATAAGAGGAATAGGAGCTGACATGCGCCGCAGCAATATGTTCCTTACGGAATTTCAGCTGTGCATTCAGAAGCTTGAACAGGTTGCGCAGCTTCTCATCTTCATTGGCACATACAACACCTCCAACATGGGCGAGTTCGTCAAAGTTCCGAAGAATCATGGAACCGAAGTCAAGAAAATACAGGTTCAGCTCCGACGGACTGTACCGTTCACAGAGACTCCGGACAATGTTCTGCAGCAGATTGGTCTTTCCGGTCTGTGCAGAGCCGATTACAATCGTGTTTCCTCCGGTCACATTAAGCTCAAGCACTCCCTGGTACTGATGGTCCGGATCATCGATAATGCCGACAAAGGCCCGGCATCCGATCTCCCTGTCCGTATCTTCCCGGGGAATTACAGCCCACGGAAGTTCTCCGCTTTTTACCTGTGACAAGGTAATCTTCTCCGGAAGGGGCGGAAGAATAATATAGGGCAGACGAGGAATATTCTCCCGGACGCAGTAGTTCCGTATATAATCCACAACCGCGTCCAGCTGAGTCTTCATCAGTTCTTCTTCCTTCTGTGCTTTTCGCTCATAAACAAGCTGCCTCTTTCCCGAAAGCAAAATCCGGTAAATCCGAAACGGTCGGCTGTGTTCTGCTCCCACTCCATCTGCCGGAGCCCCGCTGTACGCGGACTGGATCAGTTCCAGAATCTCATTGTTCCCAACCTGAAGATATGCACGACCCGGTTCCGTAATTTCAGCAGCCAGCGGATTCTTCAGCACTTCATTGCTGTCCTCTTTCGTCTGAACCTTCAAACACAGTCTGAACCGCGAGTTGGACCAGATCTGGGGATCCACCACACCGCTTGGCTTCTGTGTGGCCAGAATCAGATGCACTCCAAGGCTTCGTCCGATCCGTGCCGTGCTGATCAGCTCTTTCATGAACTCCGGCTGATCCATCTTCAATTCAGCAAATTCATCGACGATCAGGATCAAATGGGGGAGCGGGACCTCCGCCTGTCCCTGCTTGAAGAGCCTGATATACGCGTCAATGTGATTTACCCCATGCTTCGCCAAGAGTTCCTGCCTTTTTCTCAGTTCCGCACGGATCGACAGAAGAGAACGGTTAATTTCCCTGCCGTCAATATTGGTAATTGTACCGGCAAGATGCGGCAGATCGCGAAACTGATTGGCCATACCTCCGCCTTTGAAATCGATAATCATGAATGCGGCGTCATACGGATGAAAATGCAGCGCCATCGAAATGATATAGGACTGCAGGACCTCACTCTTTCCTGAGCCGGTGGTTCCCGCCACAAGGCCATGCGGTCCGTGCGCCTTCTCATGCAGATCCAGATATACAATCTCATCTCCGGTCCGGATCCCCAGCGGAACTGCCATGCTCCTGTAAACCTCTGACTTTTTCCATGTACGTCCCAGTTCGATGTCCTCAGGTTCAAAGATCCCATACAAATCAAAGAAGGAGATGTTCCCGGTCAGTGTTTTTTCAAGGCTTATTTCCTCACAGCGGACCGGCGTCAGTTTCCTTACCACTCCATCCATATCATGATCCGAAATCATCTCTGAGGAAAAGGAAACAGACTTAGTATCATCCAGCCTGTTGATGCGAACTCCTTCTGTCGGCGAGGACAGGAAAATCAATGTCTCACATTCCGCTGGAAGCTCTTCTTTGTTCTCCGCGAAGAAAAGGAACGTGACGCCTCTCTTCTTCGCGTCCGAAAGATACTCCGAAACCGGATGTGTCTGAATATCCCGGTAACGGTACAGAAACAGAACCAGATGAGGCAGACTGTTCTCATCATTTCGAATCATCAGGTTCTTGCTTAGATATTCCAGCAGAACATTTCGGCTCTCTTCGTCACAGATCAGATTCCGGCGCTGCAGCTCCTCATTTTGTATATGAGGAAGTGACCGGATCCAGGAAAACTGTCTTCTGTCCTCATCTCCGATACAATACAGAAGACTGACATCTTTGCTGTAATGATGAACCGCAAGATCCAGCGTCAACAGCCTTAGCATGGCATAGAGGCTGTCCCTGCTTCCATATATGCCAACTACCCCGTTTTCTCTCAGCTTTAGTGTCACCGGGACCTGCCCCAGCATCTTTTTCTCCTCGGCCAGCTTCCCCGGCAGCTTCATCAGTTCATCCAGGTCTTCCAGCCGTTCCCTTGGCCGGTATTCGATCTTCCTGAGCGCTTCCTTTTTGCCGCTTCCCAACCGGATTTCTACAAATCCCGGATCACCCGGAAGACGGTTGAAAAGGTCCCCGGAGAAATTTCTCACCATCATAATCTCCTGAGCCGGCGTGTCAAACTGCCGGTTCAAAAGTGCCTCTTCCTGAATTCTGTACCGGTTGATTTCCTGTTCTTTGCGTGCTATATAATCACGATAAACCTTCTCACGGCTTTCTACTTTCTTCTTATACTCCCCCTCCTCCTGTTTCTTATTACTCAAAACTGTATAGATACTGACGCCGGCAGTAGCCGCTCCCATCATGGCCATAACAATACCGTTGTTTCCCATCACACCCTGTGACAACACCGTTACGGTCAGCATTATAATGGGTGCCAGAAGCTGGTTCATCAAATTTCGTTTTGGCTCTTGCGGCGCTTCCGGCGGATCCAGAATTGTGATCTTTTCTTCGGACGGTACTTCCAGAATCCTGGCGCTTCGGCTGTATTTCGGATAAACATGAGCGCTCAGGCTTTCCTCTGTTTTTCCGAATGCCAGTGAGCCCGCCGATAAAGCCGGCTGCAGATCTGTATAAAGCTTCCCCCGCTTCAGGAAAAAACTGTATGGGCCAATTGACAGGAAATCTCTTTCCCGAACCTGACCGCCGGGCGCAAGTTCATTTCCATTGCACAGAATTCTGGTCTTTGTCAATACCTGATCCGCAATCCAGTATTTGTCTTTTTTAATCAGTCTGACCCTGTCCTGTTCTGTGATCTTCTCCTGAAGGAAAATATCACAGTCAGATCCGCCGCCGATCAGCAATTCCCATTTTGGGGAAATGTCGATACTGTAATCATATTTTCGAAAGGCGTTATCAAAATCCCACATCAGCGAAAACCGCAGGACGCACAATCCTGAAGACTGATAATGCACTTCTCCTTCCTTTCCGGGAGAAAGCTCTAACGCCATCCTCTTTTTGGCATCCCCGAATGAAAGATAACAATTCTCCGTCGTCTCTGCCAGCCAGTTTCCGTCTCCTTTTGTCAGCCGCAGCGAAAACGGTTCATAAAAGAGAGCTTTACGAAAACGTGCTCTCGCATCCGAATCAGTCCCGGCTATAATCACCTGATCCGAGTCTTTCAGAGCGACTTCTTTCAATGTCTTTCCGGTAGTAAACACCAGCTTATATTTCAGTTCCATCCTTTGCTCCTTTATCTCACAAGTGACGCTTTATCCCTCCCGGAAGTGACGCAATCGAAAGTGCCACAGGACGATCGGTATTCTGACTATAACCGCTCATCCCAAAGCCAGAGGTTCGATCCATCCCGTACTCCGTAATCAGAGAGCTGTGTTTGCCCCCGGAGCAGCGCAGTCGGAGATTCGCATTTGACATAATAGGAAAAGATACGGTCCGGATCGAACGGCACCTGATAGATTGCTGCAAGCGCTTCGATCAAATCATTTGCCGTAATAGACAAGGGTATTTCCAGGTCTTCCGTCATGGACTTGTTTGGGAAATGCACAACTACAACAACTGTCTCATTCAATAAATTCCCCTCCCTCAGATAAATAAATAGGCGATCTCACGAATTTCATTATTGTCAAGAAGCTTTGCCAGATCTGCGGCCTCCTCAATTTCAGGCACATATCCTTTCATGCTGACCGGATGATATATAGGAGAAATCAGATAATTCTCTTTTTCCGGGGAGAACCGGTTGCAGATATACAGGAACTTCTCTGAGTCGGAAAAGTCCATGGCATGCAGCATATAGGCGTTCTTTCCCGCATACATGCGATCCTGCAAAGCTGCAACAATCACGCGGTCACAAAGTTCGATTCCATCGGAGGCGTTCCGGTTCAACGCTTTCCCCAGATCTGCGACAATAAAGTCATACTCATTGCTGTCTTTGGCTTGTCCCAGGAATACAGGCCAGAGAGTATCCGGGATGTGGAGCGACTGCGTGGTGCCGGGCAGGGGCGGAAAATAATCAAATGTTTCTTTCCGTATATACTTGCGGGTTTCATAAAACCAGTTCAGATTCTTCTTCCGGAAGATCCCGTATCCGTCTGCCGGTAAGGTACTTTGATTTTTCAAAAAAAGCTGATAGGCAGGAATATCGTCAAATGACAAAAACAGCGTTTTTTTATGCAGCAAGGATAGTCTCGCCGCAAGGCTTACTGCCAATGTCGTACATCCGCTCCCCCCGGAAGCGGAACAGACGCCTGCCACGATCGTTCTTTTGGTACCGGAGTTCCCCGCACCTCCTGTCCCGGAAAGGGAAATGATCGTATTGATGATCCCTTTCGGGTTTGCATAACGGTTCATGCGGACTGTAGAAACCCTGATCGCTGCGCCATCCTCTTCCACATATTCTTCTTTCTGGTTTTCGCAGAGGATTAATCTGTTTCCGATCTGTGCGCCCTCCAGGGGAATACTGCTCCATGCCTCTCCAACGACCAGCAGATCTGCCTGAATCGGGGTTTCTGCCATTTTTTGATAGAGTTCTGCTTCCGATATAACTCTGAGGTCTATTTCTCCCGCACATTCCATAAGAAGCAGTAATTCCAGTACTTCAAGGTATTCTTCCTGGGGATCCGCCAGTATAATCACTGGTTTTTTCATATCACATTTCCTCAAAGGCCCCCGTTTTTTCACTCTCGAAGGCGGATTTCAAGCGAAACATCAGCCAGCTTGAGTTCATCCTTGTCATTCAATACTTTTGTTTCATAGGAAGCCAGCCTCAGCCCGTTCAAAAAGGTTCCGTTCATACTCATCAGGTCCTGTACAAAATATTTCCCGTTGTTCTTTGTGATCTTGCAATGGGCTCTTCCTATTCTTCCGGATCCTTCGATTACACCATCTGCCTGGCTGCTTCTTCCCAGCACAAACTCACTTTTCACAACAGAAATCTTTGCTCCGTTCCCTTTCCGGATCAACAAAAGTTCAGGATCCTTGTGGATCTGATGGCTGTTTTTGGCACCGGAACCACCCCCTGCAATTACCCACTTTCCGCCGGATGAGGGATTTTTGTTCTTCCCGGAGGTGCTTCCGCCAGGCCCGCCATGTGTATGTGATCTGGCGCCTGCTGACAGCTGCGATAGACCAATACCGTAATCCGACAGCTGAATACGCATGGTTCGAAGCTGGCCCGACGGATTGGGAAACCATGTATCAATCCATCCCGATACGTCCTGGCGGATTATCGTCTCGTAATGGTTTTCCTCCATCCGGTAAACCTGATCATTCAGGGGAAGATAGATCAGCTTTGCTTCCAGGGTCGCACGGTTCACAAGTATGGTTTCCGGAGAAAAGTCAATATTCTTCATCCGCAGGAAACTGTCCGTTTTCATCTTCATTAATGAAAAGAATACATTGCGAAGAACTGCAGTGCATTCGTCTTCGTGCAGATTCCGGACCAGCCTGTCAAACCGGTACAGATCCCCCAGCGGATATATCAGCTTGTATTTTGCGTTCCAGACATCCTTCCAGCATGGTACCAGGTCTACATTGTTTTGTGCCTCCATGGCCTTAAGGCCTGCTTCTGACAGCAGCTCCGGCACCATAAAAATATACCTGACATATTTGTCGCTGCACCCCCGGTCCAGCAGCTGTCTTTGGAATAAAGTTTTCATCTGTCACTGTTCACCCTATTATCAAGACTTGAAAACACTTATGATAAATCCAATCACGGCACAAATTCCCAGTACCAGAAGCCAAATCAATGTATTTTCCAGAGAATAGCCACACACCAGTGACATCCCAATTAAAACAAGAATAAGAATTGCCACAGCGGCGAACATCGATAAGCCTTCTTTCAGTTTGCTGCTCTTTTTGTTCTCTTTGTTTTCGTTGTTTATGTTCTGATCCATTTTGCTACCCTTTCCTTTCATTTTAGAGCTACACCTATATACACCTATAATATGTGGATTCATTTTGACTAATATACCATTCCTCTTTCTGTCTATCTATTTGTCTTGCAAAAACTGTCGAAATACGAGCAAAATCTGCAAAATCATACTAATGTACGTCATGATATACTCTATATATTGGAAGAAATTTACTGATAGACTTATCTGACGATTCAAAAAGAGGAGGAATCATTATGAGAAAAAAAGATATGACCCGTACAGTGAAATGGGCAGGAAAGCGAAGCCTGATCAAGCTTTTAGCAACGGCATTATCTATCAGCTGTATGCTGACTGCCGGCGTTTTCCCGACAGCCGCACAGGAGCAGGAGGAAGCACAAGAAACAGCTGAAGATCTGTCGGCCCTGCTTGGGGAATGGGAATGTGTCTATGAAGATCGTGATGGTGAAAGCTCACAAAGCGGCTACCTTGATTCATGCATGTTCCTTCCTTTAGGAATTTTTCAGGATCTTCAGAAGATCTTAACAAATACTGAAAATTCAATCGGCAGTCTGGAGGATAATGACTGTTCCTATTCTATATCGGGAAATGTCATTACATTGACCCATTCTGCGAATATTCTCAGGAGCTCTTCCATTAGCGACATCTTTGAGCTGGAAATTCTTGACAAAAAGACACTGAAACAGATCAAAAAAAGATATAATTCACGTCATGTCGGCATGAAGTTTGATGATCTCTATGATAACTACCCGATCAGCCCAGGTAAAGATTATGTTCTGAAACGTACCATCTCCTATATAACTCCTACGGAGAACCGGCTGAGTAGCGGGACGAATCATGAGCTTTTCCGTTACTATATCAGAAGCACCGACCAGACGCATTTTTATAAAAAATATTTTTACGGAAATACATTTGGTGTAAACGGACATACGATCACGTTTGATGAAGACGGGGATTTCACAATCGATGAGGGTGTTTCCTGGGGATACATTTTCCCTGGTTATCTGCTACATAAGAAGTCCTTCAGAATTTTCTACGAGAAAAAAAGAAATGAAAAGCTGGAAACGATGACAGATAAATTCTACGGCTACGTTTATACACTCAAAGGTGGCACATGGGACAGCACGTATTACGAAGACGAAAAGCATCCGGAAGAACCACTGACCTTCACCTATATCGATAAAGCGTATGATGGCAAAGCTGGTGTAAACTGAACTGCAGAAATATTATACATTATTTGATAATCGGGATGAATCAGTTAATGGGACAGGGGGGACGTTTCTCACTGTCCCATTTGGGTCAACCGGAAGCGTCCATCCTGTCCCATTCAACTACTTAGATAAATCGCCGTGAACTATAAAATATTTAGTTTACGGCGGTTTATTGTTATATTATAATGACTTCAGTATATCGGAAGGGCAAGAAATCAGTAGTTTCATAGTCTCGCGTCAGTAGTTTCGTTTTCTCGTTTTTTCTCTTCAAGAGAATAGTAGCCACAACCTTATCTCCATTTCAGTAGAATCATATTCTCGTTTTTCCCCTTCATAAGAATAGTAGCCACGACCCGAAGTAATAACTAACCATAGACATGTTCCCTCAAACATACTTTCTGACAGAACATGTCTACGTTTTCAAAACCCACCCGAATCCCGAAACGCCCATATTTCAATGGGTTTCGTGCCTTGTGATTATTAGCTATGTATCAGTAGACAGACGGTCTCGACGTGGCACGAGGAAATAAGATTGATATCCATTTCTTCTGCTGGTTCGCTAATCGGACTTCAGAAACATATCCACGGATTTTTGCCGTTATTTCCGTTAGCTGAAACATATCGAAAGTCCAGAATCT
This sequence comes from uncultured Lachnospiraceae bacterium, assembly GCA_902803215.1. Lineage (GTDB taxonomy): Bacteria > Bacillota > Clostridia > Lachnospirales > Lachnospiraceae > Blautia_A. The sequence continues at coordinate 1,642 of CADCPK010000426.1, read as the reverse complement.
TGCTGTGTCATATCATTTCCAATGTTTCAGCTGTGAGAGATATCCATCGAACTGGATTCTCCGATCTGCTTCCGGTGTATTCTCCGGATTTGGCATATGGCTGACCAGATAATCCAGCAGAGAATCTTTTGAAGGGTATGCAAATCTGCCGTCTGTATAGCACCATTTGCAATAGTCCTCATTAAAGCTGCCATCAGGTTCTTTGCTCATCATCCCGTCATCATTCAGCGGCATGCCGCAGCACTGACACACAAGCTGCCTTGGGGAACCAAGAAGTGTGTTGATAGAAACATCGAATTCCTTTGACAACAGTTTCAGAGTTTCCGTATTCGGCTGTGTTTCTCCGGTTTCCCAACGGCTTATCGCCTGTCTTGTAACCATCACACGCTCAGCCAGCTGATCCTGTGTCAGATTATTTTTCTCTCTCAGATTTTTAAGTATATCCCGCATCTCCATGATGTAATCCTCCTTCAGATGATATATTGAAATTATACCGTTCAATATCAGAGAAGAAAAGCAACCTGCTGTTGCTCGGTTTTAGCCTGGTTCATCCTAGGCGTCCAACAACTTTTTCAATGCTTCTATATCCGGCAGTGCCCGCTTTAATTCCTCTGACATATCCTTGGATGTCTTATATGTAGCCACACCCATCGGTTTGGAATAATCCTGTATTACATAATCTACAAAAGATTTATTCATATCCTTGCATAGGATGAGTCCGATTGCCGGATTCTCATGAGGCTTCCGTTCAAATCCGTCGAGTACACTGAGGTAACCCTGCAGCTGTCCTAGGTAGGATGTTTTGAACTTGCCGGTTTTCAATTCCACCGCCACCAGACAGTTCAATTCCCGGTTAAAAAACAGGAGATCGATATACTGGTCTTCACCGAAAGCATCCAGATGATATTGATTACGGACAAATGCAAAGTCCTTTCCGAAGGTAAGGATAAAATTCTTCACGTTGTGAATGATCGAGTTCTCCACTACTCGTTCATCTATATCCTGCCTGTCACGGATGCCCAGTTCCTCAACATTAATATAATCAAGTAAATATTCATCCTTGAAGGTATTGATGGTGCGGAAAGCCTGTTCCGCAGCCGGTAGAGTCTGCATGAAGTTATTCGGCAGGCTGCCTTGGTGATGATAGTCATCGCGAGCGATACTAGCTTTTAATGCATCCAGGCTCATTTTTTTCACAACCGTTTGGTGAATATAGAAAGCACGTTCTTCTGTAGTTTTCACTTTTGTTATAATTAAAATATGATGTGAAAAACCTATATGCAGGAAATCATCAAGTGAACAAACTATAGAATTTGGCAGATGCTTCTGCCAAAATTGTGATGTACATAACGAAGTCGTTTTGGCAGATGCTTCTGCCAAATTCAATTCTTCATCACGAATCTGATCCAACATTATCCACGCTTCATAAAAAGTGCGCATATTACGGAGATTTCTGGCTGAAAAACCTTTCAATCCGGGCAGTTCTTTTTCCAGCCTCTCACTAATGGCATCAATGGCTCCCTTTCCCCAGAACCCCTTCCTGGAATTCAAGGAAATATATTTTCCTATGCCATAATACAACATAAGCTGCTTTTCATTCACAGAGCAGACAGCATCATATTGGCTCTGCAGAATAGCGGTC